>JBBQIT010000590.1:0-1649 GCA_038325205.1 Bdellovibrionota bacterium | reverse complement strand
GGTAATCGTATCGTCACCCACATCATTCACGCCCCGATTCGCCTTAGAAAGGATGGCGTAACCACCGAGTTCACTGAAGGAGATCTCGATAGCGCTATCCAGCGCGTCCTCTCTCCTTTAAAAGCCAAACTAAAGCAGGTCGACGTGCTGACTATAGATGTTCAAGCGCCAGCACTCACCGTGGCCTCGAAAGCAGGCGAGTTGATCCACCCCGTGATTCCGCACCAAGATCGAAGATCCCATGCGGAAGCTTCGTGGTTGTTGGATGCCTTTGGAGCCAAACGCTGGCTCGAGATTACCGGAAACCTTCCCTATCCCGGGGGCATCGCCACTACGAGCTTACTTTGGCTGAAACGACATCGGGCCTCTCTCTTTAATGAAGCCGAAACTTTTGGAAGTCTTAACTCATGGTTGGTCCAGCGCTGGACAGGAAACGCGTGGATAGATCCTGCCAACGCTTCCTTTATGGGCATGTTCAACACCACTACGATGGACGGCTGGAACGAAGAGATTACGGATTTGCTTGGCATTCCCCTTCGCAAACTTCCGCTCGTAGGAGATGGGGCGACCGTAGCAGGTAAATTAACCGATAAGGCAGCCCGTTCTTTGGGACTCAGATCCGGCATTCCCGTGCAAGTGGGTACTATGGATACCAGTGCCGCAGCCCTCGGAGTCGATCTTAAGGAAGGAGACCTTCTTCACATCGCGGGAACCACTGATGTTCTTGCGACAGTAATGACCACTCCCAAAGTTTCCGAAAATCATCTTACTCGCGCTTTAGGCGTTGGGAAAAATTGGCTGGCGGTTCGAACCATTTCTGCAGGCGGGGCGACTCTCCAGTGGCTCACTGATCTCTTCGGTAAAGACGCTCTAAAAAAAGTGATTAAGAAAACTTCTTCTGAAGCCACTTTTGATCCCTATCTCGCGGGCGACAGGCTCAGCATCGAACCCAAGATCGGGAGTTTTGGCCGATTGACTCTCTCGACAACCAAATCAGATATGGTGAGCGCAGCGCTCGTTGCCATTCATAAGCAATCCAGAGAGGGAGTGAAGGCGCTACAGGACGTCACTCCCCTTTCCGGACGAGTTTGGTACACCGGGGGAAATCATCTCTTTGCAAAAATACTTCACACGGAATGGAAAAAATCTATTTCCCTTCCGTGGAGTTTTAAGTTTATTCCAGAACTGTCATTAAGAGGCCTTTCGAAAATAGCCCAATTAGAAAGTGAGTCGTGATGAACTCAGATACGGTGCTCCTCATTGGATTAGGAAAAATGGGGCTTGGCATTGGCCACCGCCTCTCAAAATCTTTCAAAGTACACGGCTTCGATCCTTCGTCGGATGTGCGAGCTGAAGCCAAAACGAAAGGTATCGTACCTTTTGATAGCCTAAAGCAGTTGGCTTCATCTCAGGACGGAAGAAGAGTCTTTTGGCTCATGGTCCCATCGGGCGCCGCCGTCGATTCCGTCCTCAATGACCCCTCCCTAAATCTAAAAGCAGGAGACATCGTCATAGAGGGAGGAAATTCTAATTTCCATGACTCGATTCGACGAGCTGAGGCCCTTTCCTCTCGCGGGGTTCACTTCTTGGATACTGGCACCAGTGGCGGGGTATGGGGAGAGGCGAATGGGTTTTGCTTGATGGTAGGC
>JBBQIT010000589.1:0-1892 GCA_038325205.1 Bdellovibrionota bacterium | reverse complement strand
CGGATGTCCTTTAAACGTCCGTCATTCTTGGGATTGGCTAGGACTTGATAGAGCTTCGCCATCTGTTTGAGCGAAAAAATAGGGGAAGGTAAAAGACAGCCGTCGGGAACGGTCTCCACTTTAAGATCCTCGCCCAGAAAGGCGGATAGGGTCGTCATTAAACGAGTGTGATACGGATGCGACGTCGAATGGTAGTCGTTGAGACTCCAGCCATTTTGAGCACAACCGGCTAAAATCGACATGTGCTTCGAAAAACAGTTGTGATGAACGTACTGAGGCTTAATCCCCGCTTCTTTTAAATGAACCCGATGCGATTCATCCATAGGATAGGTGGGCGCAAAGCAGATCTTAGGAATGCGCTCTTTAAGCTCAGGACTCGAATACCATTTCTCCAAAGCCTCGACTTGGCTTTTAGTCGCCGAAATCGACCCGGTAGCGGCAACGTACCGATTGCGCTCTTCCCCACTCCACTTTTCGCGCGGCAAGCCTGCGGCAAGAAACTGGAAGGGCTTTAACAGCGACCGGGTAGGATAGGAAGTGACTACGTCGTTAGTGGCAAACTCCACTCCGTCACTAACCGCAACGATCTCGCCGTAAAAGGTGACTTCATGATTCTCGCCTCTCAGCAAAGAAAAGAGTTCTCGGTTCACAGTTTCGACACCACTTGTTCGTGAAAATATTTCATTTGATTTTGAACGGCCTCTCCGTCCAATTGATTAAATTCAAACCAAAGCATTAACCGGTCGTCATTATGAAATCGTCTCGGGTTCTCAGGATGGAGTTGGTCACGAACTTCAGAAGCGTCTCCCACTAAAGCTCGTTGCAGTAGCACCGACTTATCCGGAACCGCAGCGGTTCCCCTCATCGCTTCGATATAGGTATCCAAAACAAAATGGGCCAACTCCAAGGCCTTCTTACGATCAGGATCGATAAACACCATCACCGTACGAGGAAGTCTCGAGCGATTCCAGGTTCTTCCCTTCTCCTTATTGAGAGAAGTAAGTCTATCGTGAAGGCGGTCAATCTCGTCCGGAGGTGTGAAAGAGAGATTGAAAAGGTCCATATCCCAGTATCGCGACCCTACGGTGAGCGCTTCGGGATCCGCCGAACCAAGGACTATCCGAAGCTTTGAGTTCATTTCAGGAGCCGGAGTTAATTTAATCGCTTCAAAGTTCCAACGTCTGGGGATGGGCCAAGGAAAAGCATATTTTCTTTTCCAGCTATCAATCTTATCGGGATAGCGTTTCGCTGCCTCGGCATCTAACACGTGGTATTTCTGTATTTCATTCGAAGATAAGGTTTCGCCTTTGATAAGGCGTAGAAAAATCTCAAGAGCCTCCAAAAAGAGCGTTCGCTTAATGAAAAGCCAGAAATCCTCTTCTCCCGAATTGCGCGGCACTAGACCAAAGGGCGTGTTTTGGTAAGGGAAACGGCCTGCAGCCACGCCTAACCGAAGCGTCCTGGGATTTTCAAAGAAATGAGAATTGATAAAGCTAAGCGTATTTACCCGATCAGCGCTCGCAATCGGGCCGCCGCTGCCGCCGACAATATTGTGAATCCCAGTGCCCAGATTAATCTTTTTAGTTTGGCTCTGGATCAAATGAAACCACTGGAAGGAGTCGCTATTAAGACCGACCTCCCCGTGAAATTCAGGAATGGTCGCGACACTTGTCCTTTTTTGAACTTCTGACGAGAAGTGGCTTTCGGCCATCCAAACGGTATCAAAACCGAAATCTTCCGCCAGTTTCACTTGAGCCAGAAACTGGTGAAAGGATTTAGCGGCCCCAATCGATTTCCCAGCTACTACAGGATCACTAATAGAATGAAAGAGGTCGAAAATCATATCGCGCGAAAGCTCAATGTCTCTCCGGGCCAAAGGACTTCGATGAGAT
>JBBQIT010000588.1:0-1912 GCA_038325205.1 Bdellovibrionota bacterium | reverse complement strand
GTAAAGAATGCCTCCCACAATGAGGATGAAATGGGTCACGAGAAACAGCATGAAGAAAGGGACTACGGCCTTAACCGATTCTTTCAGTCCTCTTAGGTTCATCACAATAAGAAAAAATACGGCCGAGAACTCCAAAGGAAGTTTGTAAATATGGAGGGAAGCGGGCAGTAAGCTGAAAAGCGCATCGCCACCGCCCGCAATGGATACCGTGATCGTTAGAATGTAGTCGACGAGTAGAGCGCAACCGGAAATAACGCCCGCGGGCTTTCCTAAAAGTTGCGTCGCCACAACGTAGCCGCCGCCGCCATGCGGGAACTGTTCGATGACTCGACTATAAGCGTACGAAATCACAAAAACCGTGAGCGCGGTTCCCATTGCCAGAAAAATAGCGAGATATCCGTGCTCTCCTAGAGTCATGAAAGCTTCGGCAGGTCCGTAGGCTGAAGAGGAGAGTCCGTCGACTCCTAATCCGACCCACGCCAGAAAGGCGACGAGGGAAAGATGTTTAGCCAATGCGGGATCGTGAGGATCTTTTTTGCTTCCCATGAGTCCGTGCCATAGACGGCTCCACAGACTTTCAGGGCGACTCCCATTGCTGTTTGGCATTAAGTATCCTCGTTCAAAACCTTGAGTAGATCGATCGACTTTACTCGAGGCGCAAAGTGCGGTCAATCAGGCTGATGAGAGCGATAAGATTCCGTATAAAATATTAAGTGGTTTCTTGGCCGACGTCTAGATACAGCTCTTTGGTATCGTCGTTATATCCGAAGTACTCCGCAAATCGACCCCAAGAGATGAGGACTTCGACGGTGTCATCGGGATTTTCGTTTGGCAGCCACTCCCCAAGCTTTTCGGTAACGACGTCTAAGGGAAGCCGTAACGTATCACTTTGGCGAAGGGTTGCCGCAACTCGTTGAACTACCGTGAGTTCGCCAAAGAGGTCATGGAGCATTCGTTTTCGAACGTTAATGTCTCCCTCTACGAATTTTTTGCCTCGTTCCGTAAGAAGTACCGTCTGCTTGGGAGTATCCACGAGATCCAAGAGCTCGGCGGCTTTCACCAAATAGAGGGTTCGTCCAAACTCCTTGCCAATCGTTTTGGAGAGCTCAAAAATATCAGTTGCCCCTTGCTCGCCGGCCAATCCTTCGAGAAGTCCTATCACTTCGTTGACCTGCACATTGGGAAGGACTTGAACGGGAGCCTCTTTGGCAGTGCGGCTGGGCGCTGCGCTATCCACAGGATGTGTTTCCGCGGTATCCGGCATGATCGTTTCGGTAAGCAGCGCGTGAATGCGAGAGACTAAACGACTGAAAGGAACTGAGTTATCGTCGCGGGGGTAGGGTAGGTCATTTAGGATCTCTTCTTTCACGTGTCCCGGATTCACACCCATGAGTAAAATTCGCTTCGCTAAGAGAACCGCTTCTTGAATGTTGTGTGTAACGATGACCAACGAACGGGTCGCCGTCTTCTTGGAGAGAAAGATTTTGATAATTTCTGTGCGGAGCGTGTCCGCCGTTAAGACGTCTAAAGCGCTAAACGGTTCGTCTAGGACGAGCACCGGGCGATCCATGACGAGGGCTCTGGCAATACCCACTCTTTGCTTCATTCCGCCGGAAAGCTCCCGCGGATAGGCTTCTTCGAACCCTTCGAGTCCAACGAGATCGATGGCTTTACGGACGCGGGTTCTCACTTCGGAGCTGGGAAAGCCCATAGGTTTTAAAGCGAGCGCGATGTTTTCGTAAATAGTCTCCCATGGGAACAGGGCAAAGGATTGGAATACCAACGCGACGTCTAAATTGATGCCTTCGAGGCGACTTTGACGGCTAATCACTTCCCCGCCCGAAGCTTCAATCAACCCTGCCATAATTCGTAAGCAAGTTGATTTGCCGGAGCCCGAAGGGCCCAAAAGCGC
>JBBQIT010000587.1:0-2132 GCA_038325205.1 Bdellovibrionota bacterium | reverse complement strand
GAGACTGATCCCAAGGTAAAGGGGCTTCTTCAAGAGCTCAGAGGATTGCCTTCCGGCAAAATGACTGACGAAGCCTGGTACGAACTAGGCACTCGGCATCTGGGAAAACCGATTCCGAACTACGATCCCAAACAAGAAACTTATTCGGGACTGGCGTGGGAAGAAAACCCAAATCTAAGAGCCATCTGGAATCGAGCGCAAAGCGGATTTAGCGGCGACGAGCGCCAATCCCTGATCTCATATCTTTTGCTGGAGCAACACAAATACAGCGGTAATCGCGACGTGCTACACCTGCTTTTTCACGCTCCTGGGTTCCTAGAGGCAGCCCAAGGACAACCTACCAATTATGCGGACTGGATAAGTAAAGCGGCTCTTCAATTGAAAAAGGGAGACAGGGAAGCAGCGAAGGTCATCGGCCATGCGATGCGAGGGGTAAAAACAAGTGCCGCCGTGGATATTCTAAAAGCGTTGGGTCCTGAATGCTTTCGAATTTTCCTAGTGGAGAGCCGACATTCTTCGTACGTTGGCGAGGAGCTGGTAGCCAAAGATATCGAGACCTATCGTCCCATTCTCATAGAGATGCTTCACTCAAAAAATGTAAGGGAAGCAGAAGTCGCCCGAGAAATTTGTGAGAAGGTCCCGGAGTTGGTACCCGAGATTCCCCCTAAAGAAACAACGGCGCGCTCTCGTTTTTAGGATCGCGGAAATTCCACGGTATCAGTAATAAGATAAGTTTTGTTCCTCAGAGGCTGCAGGGTGAAGACGAAGTGCCCCGTCTTTAGCTTGTCACCCACTTGAGCCGCGTAAGGCACGGCCACATGACAAACACCGCCTGCCGCAAGAACCACAGCGTCACCTTGCTGGCGCCAGGTGTTCCCACCAATCGTCTTATCATTGAAAAACTTGGTCAACGTTGGCGCAATGGGACTATTGCATTCGCCTTTGGAAGCACTGTTTTTAAGCGATAAAAGACGCAAAGTACTTTGCGCCACCACAGCCGGCGTAGTCACAGGATCGGCCCAGTTGAAAGCCACGGAATAGCTCGTCTCAATTTCCGCGAAATACTTCATGCTATAACCGAATTCCGATTTGTTATTCGGAGTTGCCACAATGTATTCCCAGCCAGTGTGAGGTTCTAAATTTCCTTTGGCCCTGTTGTTGGCGGGAAGCTGCGACCAAAGATACGGCACAAACACATGGCAGCTATTTCCCCGAGCCACCGTCAATGCCTCGCCATTCTGCAGGAACTTGCATTCCTTACCGGGGCAAAACGCCGCGTAGTTTTGGCAGGTTTTCAGTAGCTCCGCAGAGTTCTTATAACCGTCGTGCTGATGGTAGTACTTAGCATCTTCTGAGAAGAGAGACGCATAGGTGTCGCAATCATTGCCGAGACTAGAAAAGAGCGTGTTAAGAAGCGGAGCAACGTCTTTCGAACATGCGTCAGCCATTGCCAATGATCCAGAAAAACAGAGTAACCATGAAGCTAAAGCCAATAAGCGCATACGACGTTTCTCCTAGGAAAATATGGTCTCTACCTAATTTTTTGCCGAACACTCGAATACTTGTTAGTTGGGTAATAGGGGAGACCTTATGAAAATTCAAGACGTACCTTTTATGACCACTGATTGGGCTCAGGTTCCCGAGACTAAGCATCCCGGTGAAACCGGCTCCGCCAGCTGGAAAACGATCGAGTCGGGTAATATTCGCGTCAGGATGGTTGAGTACACTCCTGGATATCTTGCTGATCACTGGTGCTCCAGAGGGCATGTCCTATTTGTGCTCGAAGGTGAACTTGTCACCGAACTTAAAGATGGCAGGCAATATATTCTGCGCTCTGGAATGAGCTACCAAGTAGCCACCGATGCCGAACCACATCGATCTTCTACTTCCCAGGGTGTGAAACTTTTTATCGTTGATTAGAGCCTTACACGACGTAGACGTCTGTGAATGTGGGTCAGTCTCCTCTTACTCTTAAAGGGGAGACTGACCCTTCCTTTCATCTCTCGCCCCGTTTCTCTTTCATTCTCAACCGGCCAATTTTCCCTCGCTTCTTCCACTCGTCCCGGCTCTGACTATCAAAGGCCTTATCGACCTTCCGCCTTTGGAATTGCATCTCCTTTTGAAGCTTCTGA
>JBBQIT010000586.1:0-2140 GCA_038325205.1 Bdellovibrionota bacterium | reverse complement strand
TACGATGACGTATTGGGTAACAGCCACTCGGCGTTTTCCCAAAGCGGAACTTCAGACGTGGTGTGAACTATCAGATGCGCCGTCTTGGGAATCGCTCCCAAGAAAGAAACTATGCCCGGATGTTCGTGGCCTTCTAAACCAAAGAGCCAGACCGATTTAAACCCACTGGAAAGCGCTTCCGACTGCTTCATCCACTTTTGTCCCAAACCGCTCATCACGGCCTGGAAGCCAGCTGCATTTACCGTCAGATCGCGGTGACGAAGAATATCGTCGTAAGGCTCTTTCTCATTAACGACTTTTTCATCGACGAGCCAGGTGAATTTCTCCACTCCTTTGGCTTTCAAAGTCGTCACCAGATCAGAAATTTCTTCGTTGGTGAGCTGAGTGCTGAGCCCTACTAAGATTTGCTTGGGATCTTCTTGAAGCGCTTCTGCCATCGATTGGAAAGCAAACTCCCAAGTACTGTCAACGCGGCTTCCCGCCACATTTTGCTTGGGATTTTTAAGGCGTTTATCGTCGGAAACGTAATGGTAGCCCCATCGGCCCGTATCACAAATCCAGCTATCATTGACGTCAGGATTTCTTCGCGGCTCGACCCGATACAGAAGCTTTGTCTGCGGATTCACCGAAACCGTCGTATTGCATCCGCGTGCGCAAAGCGTACAAGCGGTGGAAGCTTTATCTAAAAACCAAACGCGCTGCTGAAATCGGAAGTCTTTTGCGGTGAGTGCCCCGACAGGGCAAATGTCAGCTAGGTTGCCGGTGTAATCATTGCGCAAAGGACCTTTGTCGAAGGTTCGAAGCTCTGACCTATCACCACGGTTGAAAATGCCTAGCTCGTGGCTCTTCGTTACTTCAGCCGTGAAACGAACACAGCGTGTGCAAAGAATGCATCGCTCGGAATCGAGCATAATCGTACCGATGTCTTGAACCTTTGGCTTATGGTTCTTCGAATCGTATTCCATTCGACTTTGATAGAGACCAAAATCAGCATAAAAATCTTGGAGCTTACATTCTCCGGCCTTGTCGCAGATCGGACAATCCAAAGGATGGTTGATCAAATGTAGCTCTAATGCCGACTTTACCGCCTCTTTTACTTTAGGCGTGTCGGTTCTAACCACCATGCCCTCGGCGACAATCGTGTTGCAGGAGATCTGCATGCGAGGATTTTTTTCAATTTCGCAAACACACATGCGGCAAACGCCCGCTATCGAAAGATCGGGATGGTAGCAGTAACGCGGAATGAAGACCCCAGCCTCTTCTGCGGCCTGAATGACGGGGATTCCGGCGTTAACCTCTATGTCCTTGCCGTTAATCTGTACTTTAACTTTTTTAGGCGTCGTCGTTTCAGGCATGCGTTACGTGCCCCTCTCTCTTTTTCAAAAGCGCTTCAAACTCTTGAGGAAATTTATTGATAAAACCTAAGACCGGCATCGCTGCGGCATCCGACAAAGCGCAGATCGTAGCGCCCATCATGCTCTTCGCGGTCTTTTTGATATCGTCGATTTCTCGCTGGGTGCCTTTACCGTGCATGATCTGATCGACCATCTTGTACAGCCATCCTGTGCCTTCGCGACAAGGAGTGCATTGTCCACACGATTCATCCCAGTAGAACTCTGCGATGCGTTCCAAAATCTTAATCAAAGGATAGTGCTCGGGAATGACGATAATTCCGCCCGACCCTAAAAAGGTTCCAAGCTTTCCCATGGAATCGTAATCGAGAAGAGCCGTTTCTACGTCCGCAGCATTCAAAGGAGGTGTCGAGCTTCCTCCTGGAATAACCGCCTTAAGCTTAGCGCCGTCAATCAATCCGCCACCATGATACTCAATGAAATCTTTTAGCGAGCAGCCGATCTCTTCTTCGTAGGTTCCAGGCTTATTTACCCACCCGCTTAAGCAGAAAAGACGCGTCCCCTTACCAGTTTCCGTACCATACTTCACATACTCCGAAGCCCCGTTGTTGATAATCCAAGGCACCGTCGCCAACGTCTCAACGTTATTCACTACCGTAGGGCATCCTAAGAATCCGGAAACCGCCGGAAACGGAGGCTTTAGTTTGGGGTAGCCTTTTTTGCCTTCTAAAGACGAGATGAGCCCTGTCTCCTCGCCGCAAATATAAGCACCCGCCCCGCGATGAAGG
>JBBQIT010000585.1:0-2202 GCA_038325205.1 Bdellovibrionota bacterium | reverse complement strand
AGGATGTCTTTTTTATTTATTTGAGCAGTCTTTGGTTTCTTTAGATAGGAATCAGCAATTCTTCGTAATTGTTGATTCATCGTCGCAGAAAATAACCAAGTGCTTCGCGTTTCTGCGGGAATGTGTTTGAGAATAAATTCTAACTCTTCTTGGAAGCCCATTGAGATCATCTCGTCGGCTTCGTCTAAGATGATTGTCTTTACGTGCTCGAGAGAAAGCGTTCCTTGGTTGAGATGATCGACCAAGCGGCCGGGAGTCGCGACGACAACGGGAAGACCGCGATTGAACGCCGAACGTTGCTCAATGAAACTTGTGCCGCCGTAAATCGCTTTGGCTTCGACCTTTTTATATTTTCCCAAAGTGCAAATCTCTTTGGCGACTTGGACAGCGAGTTCACGGGTGGGGCAAAGGATGATGCCTTGAGCGGCGCGAAGCGTAGGATCAATTCTTTCTAGAAGAGGGATTCCAAAAGCTGCCGTCTTTCCCGTGCCGGTGGCGGCCATTCCTAAAAAGTCAGTGGGGCCTGCCAACAGTTGGGGAAGCGTCTGAGCCTGAATAGGTGTGGGTTCGGTAAAACCCATTTCCGCAATGGCCTTAGCAAGCGGGGCGCTTAAATTGAGTTCACCGAACGATTTCATGAAGCTTTTTCCAGTCCTAGTAATGCCTACGGAAGCGGAGCCATATCTTTGATCTGATTACCGTTTCGAAGCCGGAGCAATATATACAGTGGGGAGGAACGGTTCAAGAGCCAAATCATTTTGCGAAGATGCTCCTATTATCAACTACTTAGATTTACTCGGAGGGGGCCGCCAGGCTGATTCTGGAAATCGGACGCAGCGGTAATAAGCTGTCTTGAGAAGGCAATGATACTATCAATCATGTCTTGGTACCGCGAAACATTCTTTCCCAGGTTGGAGACCCGAGTTTCAAAGTCTTTCAGTCGCTACAAAGAGAAACTACTCGAGACATGTCGAGGAGAGGTTCTTGAGATTGGTTTTGGGGCAGGGCTGTCTTTGCCTTTTTACGGACCTGCGGTTTCGCGACTTGTCGCCGTAGAGCCGAACGCGGGAATGAGAAGGATGGCCGATATGGGAAGTGTTTCCTTTCCGGTCGAACTCAAAGAAGGCGTTGCGGAGAGTATCCCCTTTCCGGAATCTTCTTTTGAAAGTGCTGTGAGCTTGCTCACGTTGTGTACGGTTCAGGATCTTGAAAAAACTATCAGCGAGCTATACCGGGTGCTTCGTCCGAAAGGCCGCCTCTTTTTTTTAGAGCACACCCTGCAGCCGAAAGGGTTCATGCGTTCGGTTCAAAAAAAGATCCAGCCGGCGTGGGGAAAAGTAGCGTGCGGGTGTCATCTGGATCGAGATACGGTTCAGAGCCTGAAAGACCAGGGGTTTGCGATCGAAACGCTTGAAGCGATAGGCTACTCGGGGTTTCCCAATGTGGTCGCTCCGGTTTACTTAGGCATCGCCTTAAAAAGTTAAAGATGAAGCACTCGATTTCCAAATCTCAAAAGTTCACGGCTCTTATCTTCGTTTCGGTTCTGATTGTCTTTGCGGTTTTAAAAAAGCTTCCGCAGGGAATTCTTCATTCGGTGGCGCCGCATCTTGCTCACGAGTACGATACCGTGGTTCACGCTCGGGTTAAAACGGTGATGAAAAACCGAGAATTTTTTCCGACGGAAATCAAATGGAATGCCGCCGAATGGAATGAATTTAGCGATGCGAATCAAGGCGTCTTTTTTCCTTATCCCAAGTCTATTACGAGTAGTTCTTCCTGCGTGAAAATGAAGAACAGGCTAGTCAGCGTCGAGACGCCCATTGTGGTTCCCGTCTCGATCGAGTCCAATCCCAAACTACATGCCGTGAGTTTACTTCTCCAATACCAAGGCATTGCGGGTGATTGTCGGGAAGCTGAGCCGATTATTGAGCGCGAAGCGGGAACGTTAGCTTTTAATACCTGGCTTAACATCGAAATGGTTTCTCCTTTGGGGCCGGGAGAGCTGGTGTTTCGTTTGCAGAACTTGGCTGCGGAATGCAAAGAGCCGAAAGAGATGCCCTCCAACAACGCGGGGCTAAGTGTCCTTCGCTTCCCGGACCGGACGACAAGGTGCATGGTTACGGCGATAGTCCACGAGCCAAAAACACGAAAGGCAGCCTTTTGGTATCTTTGGCAATCACCCGCCGCCCTAGGCGATAAGAG
>JBBQIT010000584.1:0-2234 GCA_038325205.1 Bdellovibrionota bacterium | reverse complement strand
CTCCGCAGTTCAGCGAAACTATAGGCCGGGTCGACCTCGAAGAGCGCTCGTGAATTCGTTTCGCGACTAGCTCCTTACCGGTGCCGCTTTCGCCTTGAATCAGGACCGCGACATCGGCGTGCGCGATCTTGTCTGCCATTTGTAACAAGTTAAGAGTAGGTGTGTGCGCGGTGAGAAACGCCGGACCGCCTAAGCGTGTGGCCTTTTCCATGAAACCCCCAGTAAAACCCATTAATTACCAACACTTGGTGCAACTGGTGTCATTATGCGTAGAACGGATTGGAAAAGGAGAATGACGCCAGGCCCCATGCGACCAAGCACAAAAAACTTACATTTACTTAACGATTGTAGCAACTAAAAATTACATAGCGCCATGAAGGAATTTCTTAGTTCGCGGAGAGCGTCTAGGCACACTCGAGTGCGGGTTCTGTCGGTGCGTAAGGTGGCGGTGGCAAAAATATTTTGCAACCGACGTACGAAGAGTGAGGGATTTATTCGCAGCCAGTGGGTTTTTCGTCGATAAGGGTGTTTGGCATCTAAGCCTAAAAGATTGGCGACTCTATCTCGGGCAAGAAGAACGTCGGGGGGTAACACAAAACCATTTTTGCCCAAAGGAAACGCATTCATCTGACGATGACAAATCTCAACCCCGCGTTTTACTTTCAAACCTTCGGCTACGGAGTAGGGGAAGCTAACGGTACCCAAGAACAGTTTCGATCCAGCAATTAAAGAAGCTAGTCGCAAGTGATCTTCAGATTCTATAAACTCGCTGCCTTTGATGTTCGCAAGTTCCCATTCCGACTTGTGGCCAACAAAAATAATTTTGGGAAGTCCTGCGGTGAGCGTTTTCCAATAATGGTCAGAATAAGTCCGCCAGTTTTTGGTCAGCGAAATTACAACAGCCTCTTTGGTTTCTAAAGCGGCTTCGACTTTCAACCAGGGATCTTCCAAGTCTGGAGCGAGACCTAAAGTGGCTCCAAAGGTTTCCCCCAAATGCGCTGGCGGATCGTCTTTCGGGAATCGACAGAATTTAGGCGAAATATTCTGAATTTTTTTTCCGGCGCGATGACGGGGCACCTTTCGATAGGTATCAAAATTGTAATCAATTCCTGGGACTTCGTGCCCTAAGTTTTCTAAAGGCACTTGGCATTTCGAGATCGTCACTTCTTCTAAATAGTCTTGGGCCAGTAAGAGCGGCAAAATCTGTTTTGCGGCCGTATACGGAAAGTGTCTCAGTGGTTCGTCTAACGGCAGATAAACGTTCAATACCAGATGAGTGATTCCCATGTCGCGGCAAGCCGGCAAGGCGTAGATGACGTCTCCCAATTTCCCGCTGTGGATCGCCGTTCTTTTGTGAGGGGAGATTGATTCTACCGTTTGTGTGCTTTTCTCGTGATGCAGGATTTCTATAGGGACATGTTTGGGTTGATCGATTTTCGCGGGCGTTATTCGGGGTGCCCGGCTAGGAAGCTCTGTTCGAGTAGTTCTTGATTCTTCCGTGCCTTCCGAAATCGATGTGATGTGCTCTGATTCGATCATTTTTCAGCTGCGCTTTGCAGGGGCGATTTGGTTAATAGTTGGGTCCATTGTCGGCGGACCTCTTCTTTCCAAAAGAGACATTCGTTGATGAAGTTTTTGTTTCCGACGACGCGTTCTATAGTGCTCTTTAAATGGCTCGTCTCAGTCATCGTAACAAAGGGCGTAGGTGCCAAGGAGGCTTCGGTCATTGAATCTACGACCAGAACCGCGGGTTTTAAGAGCGAGTTAGCTAAAATGGCGAAACCCGGGCTGGATGTTACCACTACGTCTGAGTCTTCCATCAAATTTAGATAATCGTTAGCTTCAAAAGAATATTTAATCTGCTCAGGGAACAGAGCCGAAAATCGCATGAAGTCATCGATGGTAGGAGCGATGATGTCGACCGTATGGTCATCGGATAATCGCGTTACCGTCTGACAAAGCTTTCGTAGCGTATTTTCGGTGAGGCGCGCTCCCGGTCGTTGGCTGTGCTGTAATATCGTCGCAATTTTCAGTTTATTTGGTGCAACCCGGGATTTCGCGATGCTTCCGTGACGAGAAGCAAAAAGTGTGGGGCAAGGGAGCAACTGGGCGTTGAGGTCGTACCGCTGCAGCCATTGCAAAGTCGCTCTGTCTTTTACCGTAATTACATTGTTTGGACGGCTAAAACAGAGAAGCTCAGAGGGAGAAAAATGCGTCGGATGATCTGGCATCTC
>JBBQIT010000583.1:0-2258 GCA_038325205.1 Bdellovibrionota bacterium | reverse complement strand
GATATTGCAAAAGCGTGGGTTTTCCCCTAGTAATGCCACTCGACGACAACCCCGAGGAGACTCATGGCTGCCCCGACGAAAGAGGAGTTAGAGAAAGAGCTTAAGTGCGCCGAACTGCTCGCGCATAAACTCTTCGATGCCAATCCTAATCCGGCTTTTGTCTACTCCCTCAGTGATCTAACTATTTTAGAAGCCAATCCTGCAGCGATTAGTCGATATGGATACGAAATTGACGAATTGATCGGCTTCCCATTGACCACGATCGTAGCCGATCATCTTCTCGACGAAGTTTCGTTAGCCCTTAGAATCGAAACAGACGATCCGATTTTTCACACGACAGTGTTCGAACACAAACGAAAATCCAAAACCCCGATTTGGGCGAGAATGCAAATTCATCCGTTAAAGGTGAAGTTTCCGGTTCGGCGAAATAAACAGGGGTGTGATGATGGCACCTGTGAAAGTAAGGACCCACTAACCGCGTGTTCCACCCAACTCGTTATTCTTGAGGATGTAAGCGAGCAACGACGATTGGAAGAAACTCTGAAGCAAGTCCAAGCGACGCATACCCGCATTTTTGAAAACGCGGTGGAAGGAATTTTTCAGAGCACGCCAACCGGAGCGTATTTAACGGTTAATACCGCTTTTGCCAGTATGATGGGATATGAAACTCCCTCGCAAATGATCGCCGAAGTAAATCCCATTGCCGAACGTATGTATGTCCGCCCCGAGATGAGGGACGAGTTTAAGAAGGAAATGGACGAAAAGGGAGTTGCCTACAATAAAGAGTTCGAAGCCATCAAGCGAAACGGGGATCGAGTCTGGCTTTCCTTCAATGCTCGCGCAGTGACTGATTCCAGTAATCACGTTCTTTTTTATGAAGGCTTCGTTAAGAACAATACCGAAGGCAGGATGGCGGAGCAAAAATTGATGGCTTTGGCCAAAGATCTCGACAGGTCCAATAAAGAATTAGATCATTTCGCGTCGATGGTGTCGCATGATTTAAAAGAGCCCTTGCGAACCATTGCGACTTACGTAGCGCTTCTGGCTAATCGACTTAAAGACAGCCTCTCAGACGATACCAAGCAGTACATGGATTATGTCCTAAGCGGCGTCACCCGAATGAACCGTCTGATCGACGGACTGCTCAATTTCTGTCGAGCGGGCAATGAAGGGGAGCCGGTTCAGCCAGTCATGGTGGCAGCCATCCTAAACGAGGTTTTGAAACTTCTCGCTACCACCGTCAACCAAAGCAAAGCCACCATCACTTTTGACGAGGATTTGCCATCCATTGCCATTGCCCCCATTCAATTAGCCCAGATTTTCCAAAATCTAATACAAAACGCCATAAAGTTTCGAAGGGATGAGCCGCTCACGATTCACATCAACGCTATCAACGAAGGCAAGCATTGGAGATTCTCGGTTAAAGACAATGGGATAGGCATTGAATCCCGGAACGCTGAGCGAATTTTTTCCGCGTTTCAGCGACTCAACCGTGGCGAAAAGTACCCGGGAAGCGGGTTGGGTCTAGCTACATGCAAAAAGATTGTGGAAGCTCATGGGGGTAGAATATGGGTGGAATCGGTTCTCGGACAGGGCTCGACCTTCTACTTCACCCTTCCTGACGCCGTGACGCTGTCGAACCGGTAGATAAAAGTCGTCGACAGATTTATAACTTGGATAGACTGTGGATTTACAAATTTTCGAAACTGAGTACTATCGAACGGAATGAACACTTTGGACATAAATCGCACCACCAAAAAGCACCCCGCGCGGGTGGCGTCCGTACTGGTTATCGAGGATAATCCCGCCGATATCGGTCTATTAAAGACCTTTCTGGAAGGCGCTCAACAAACGTGCAAGTTGCAAATAGCTCAAGATGGGGAAGAAGCCCTTAACTATTTGAATTCCTGCGGAACGTTAGAAAAACCTCGTCCTGACCTCATCATCATGGACCTCAATCTCCCTCGAATGGACGGTAAAGAGCTTCTCTCCAAAGTGAAAGCCCGCGACTCTCTTAAGGGGATTCCGGTGTTGGTCCTCACCACTTCCGATAGTGAAGACGACGTGCGAACCTGTTATCAGCTCGGCGCCAATTGTTATTTGAATAAGCCGGGCGATTTAGAAGCTATTATCGAGCTCTTTCAGATCGTCGAGAATTTTTGGTTGAAGAGCGTGCGCCTACCCCAAGTTGGTCAAGGCAAGGATTCCTAAAAACCCAACTGCAATCGGGCCGCTTCCGACATCATCGCCCTATCCCA
>JBBQIT010000582.1:0-2272 GCA_038325205.1 Bdellovibrionota bacterium | reverse complement strand
ACGATTCCGTTTCATTATGTTTCTCTACCTTCATGGTGGCGTATCCTTCTCCGGCCTTCGGCCGGTTTGTTCCGGTTGTAGATGCAACCAGAGAGGCTACGCCGCCTTCATCCTATTTCCACACTTTTTTGTGATAGCTCGCGTTCAGTTGAGACGAGCCAAGCAGTTAGACCAGATTCAAAAACATGTCTCGCGGCGGCTTCCGATACCCATGGTCATCTTAGGCTTTCCCGCAAAATCGCCTAATCGAAAGAAAACTTTTTCTGATCTTCCTGATTTGGGTGAGATTGAGGGTTTAAAGCGCTTGAACTATCTGGCCCACCTAATAAAGCTCCACTACTCTCCTGGAGCGCACATCCGCATATGCTCTGACGGCCATGTCTTTACTGATATCGTTCGTGTCAGTGACGAGGCGATTCACGCCTATCAAACGGCTATCGAAGAGATTATTTCTGATTTTGAGCTGAGCAATCTTTCTACGTTTTCGATGTCAAATCTCTACCAAGGGCTCACTTACGAGGGAATGAGAGAGAGGCTACTAAAAGAGTTTGGGCTACCTCTCGCCCACTACCACGAATCCGTAAAGAACGATTTCGAATCGAAAATTTTGTTTAACGGCATGCACCGATTTCTTTTCGAAGACTATAGCGAAGTCGGAACTTGGTCCCGCACCCAAGCCCGAAATGCAGCTAAGGCTTCCACCTACGAACTGATGCAAAGAAGCCAGGCCTTTGGTCAATTAATCGCTTCAGCATTTCCAGCGGCGGTACGACTTTCGATTCACCCCCAATTGGCTGCCTCTTCCAAAATTGGAGTGAAGCTAGTCCCAGGCGGAAATCATTGGGCTACCCCTTGGCATAACGTTTTGGTCGTTGATAACCACCAGCGAGCTCTCATGCACCGATCTAAAGCAGAAAGTTTGGGAGCCAAATTAAGATGGTTTGAAGATAAATACGCCTTCTATGATCTAACGGAGAAATAACGATGGACGCTGAACTCCTAGTTCCTTTTGGCTTGAAAATCATAATGCCCCCGCATCGCAAAAATGCGTTGCCCTCCTTATCATCTATTCTGCAATTAGTTCACCAACACAAGGTAGTGCTCATCCGAAATGCCGACCCCATGACGCGAGAAGCGCTGATTCACTATTGCAAAGACGGCAAGCCTGATACTGATCCCTTTTTACATTGGGACTTTGGCCCGGTGATGGATCTAGAGCCCAGCGAAGACGCCAAAAACTATCTCTTCTCTCGCGAAGCTGTGCCCTTTCACTGGGATGGCGCCTTTCATAAAACTCCGAGCTATCTTGTTTTCAACTGCATCGAACCCCCAGCTCCTGGTTCCGG
This sequence comes from Bdellovibrionota bacterium, assembly GCA_038325205.1. GTDB lineage: Bacteria > Bdellovibrionota > FAC87 > UBA2466 > UBA2466 > JBBQIT01. The sequence continues at coordinate 926 of JBBQIT010000582.1, read as the reverse complement.
AGGCGAGACGATTTTTTGTGACACTGAAAGAGTTTATCTCCATACGCCAGAAAAGGTTCGAAGGGTGCTTTCGAAAATCTCTCTTACCTATCGAACGGAAAAGAAAGCTCACTATGGGGGTGAATTTACGACTCGTTTAGTCGACAAGCACCCTCACCGAGGAAATCCTATCCTGAGATTTGCCGAGGAAGTTAAGACCAAACTAAATCCGGTAACCATGGAAGTGGCGGGAGTAGAGCCGAGAGAAGCTTTTGAAATGATCGACTACCTCACCACGCGGATCTACCAAAGCGCCTTTTGCTTGGAACATCATTGGAAGCGCGGAGATCTCTTGCTTGCCGACAACCACGGTTTGATTCATGGGCGAAGGGCTTTCCAAAAACAGAGCCCACGCCACATCCGTCGCGTTCAATTACTTTAGTGAGGCAAATAATGATGGCTCCAATAGTCGACGACCCGATTTCTCTTCTCGAACGAAAACGTAGCGGAAGTACCGAAGCCTTTGCCGCTTATCTCCAAGCTCAAGCCGACGTCTTTTATTGGGGTCCTGGCGACTATTGGGTTATCACCAAACATGCCATTGCGCGGGAGGCTTTGAAAAACCCGTTACTGTCGTGCGACCGAAGCTCCTTCTTTGTATCGCGAATGCCCAACATGGACCTCTCCTTAATTCCTGACTTTTTTGGAGTGGTCCGAAAAATGATGGTCATGAGCGACGGGTCGGAACACGCTGCTCGTCGTGGAATTGCCGCCAAAACCTTCACCGATGAAATAGTAAAGGCGTATGGAGCTGTGGCCTCTCGCGTGGTGAAGGGCTTGCTAAACGAAGTTTCTGAAGACTCGTCATTCGACTTTGTTTCGTCTATAGCCAAGCGGTTGCCCTCCATCGTCCTAGCAGAACTATTCTCCATCGCCGATGCCGATCG
>JBBQIT010000581.1:0-2323 GCA_038325205.1 Bdellovibrionota bacterium | reverse complement strand
AAGTCTATTGACCCGATCGGAATCGTCCACACGTTGCCGAAGCCGAAACCATTGCACGGCGCACGTCCTTGTTAAGCCTCGCTGTACTACGCCGAAGTGTGCCGAAAATGGAAGGTGGGGTTCGTGAAGCGCTCACGTTGCTACATTATGATTTCGTATTTACCGACACTTCCGGCGGGCGTGCCGAGCCAGGTCCAAAGGAGTTCGGTTGGCTTCTCATTTAATAATGCCGTAACCCAGATTAACACCAGTGTTGATCTTACGGCCATTGCGGCGAGTGCTGCTGCGATTGTGGCTTCGCAATATCCAGCCAATTTGCAAAATGTCGTAGCTTCTACGGTACCCCACGTTTTCTGTGAGACTTTGACCAATAACGGAGGCAGCCCGGCGACCAATCTCCAGATTACCGCGATGTTGGCTCCGTTCTCGATCTTGCCCTCTAGTCCGACTTGTACGCGTCTTATTTGTACGGGAGTTTTGGGGGCGGGAGCTTCCTGCGATGTTCCGATCTCATTTACATCGCAAGTGACAGGAAACTACAGCTCTACTTTCACGGCAACCTATTCGAACGGCCTTGGTGCGCAGACGCTCCAAGTAGCCTACTCCTCCACGGTTACGGTTCCAACGGTCTCCGCCCAGGTCACGTTGAACCCATCCACGAGTAACCTCAACCACAGATTTTGCGGCTTTTTAGTCGATGCCTCTGGAGTAGGGGTTTCGATCGGTTGTAACGGAGGCGGCTCAAAAACACTTTCGCTCAAAGTCGATCCCGATCCCGCAGCCTGCAACACATTACGCATTGTCCTGGTGACTGATGGCTCGTTATCTTGGCCGCCTCCCTCCTCGGGCGTCGCCAGAGATACGAATAACAGCGGCGATTTGACTTACGAGTATTATACCAAAAGCGTAAACACAGCCACTTTAACCACCACCATTCCTGGCATTATAAATTCAGGAAATGTCTATACCAATGCGGATCACGACAAGGCCGCTTTCCAAGATTTTGGATTTACGTTGACCCTGCCGGGACCTTACCACTTCAAAATTCAAAACACTTCGATGACCTGCTCTCCCTAGATGCCGAGTTCGGAAAGTAGTTGAAAGACTTTTTGGATTAACGGGTTAGCAAGGGCCGCTTCGCCTTCTTTTACTAGAATGGGAAGGCCCGTGTTTTTTCCTAGAATCGTTTGAAAGAGCCGGAGTAAATCGCTCTCCGTTAAAATTCCTTTTATTCGTCCTGCTTCAACAATCGGAATGGCGGTTAGCCGATTATTTAACATCATTTCCGCGACGGCTCCTACGTCGGTAGATTCGTAAATCATAGGCACTTCGGTTCTCATGACATCGGAAACTTTCTTCGTGTTGAACTTGTCGGCAAAGTACTGAGCGGAAAAGATAAGATCTCGTCCTTCGACGAGGCCTTTGAAGTTATCCCCTTCCATTACCAGAAGATGATGAATCTTAAATTTATCCATTAGGGCGATAGCTTCCTGAACGGAAGCACTCGGGGAAATGCTGATTGCTTCTGGTTTCATGAAATCCCAGCTGATCGTATCTTTGACTTTTTTTGCCTTCATTTCAATTTCCTCTTCTTATTTTGCTTTAATCCGACTGAGCTCTTCTTCGACCATCGTAGCGATTTGATGCAAACCAAAGGGCTTTCTCAAAAATCGTTTTGCGCCAGCTTTCTCTGCTGCTTCCGCGAGATTTCCATTAGCATACGCGCTGAAGAGAATCACTGGCAAATTCGGTCGTTCATTTTGGAGGAAGCTCGTCAGCTCTAGTCCGTCGATAGGACTCATCTTTACATCGGAAAGTATGATTTTGGGAAGCTCATGCATTTGGCAGGTATCAAAAAAACTCAAAGCGTTTTTTCCGGAGTTGGCCACGGAAACGGGATAGCCTTGTCGACTGAGAAAATCTTTAAGTAGGCTAAGCATCTCCCGATCGTCATCCACCACTAAAATGGGCGAGTTCATGGGCATTTTATTTCCTTTTTGTTGTCTTCATATCTCGGGGCTTTAGGGAGAGAAAGTTTAAAACTGACTCCGTGGCCAAGTTGATTGGCCACTTCGACGTGACCTCCCCAACGACGCACTTCTTGATTAACCGCGACCAGACCAAGGCCAGTGCCAACCCCAGTATCCTTAGTCGTGAAAAAAGGTTTGAATAAGTTCGGCACGTGCGCTTCGAGAATTCCTCCTGCATTGTCTTCAACCCCAATTTCCCAAAAGGTCCCCTTCTCAACGGCGGTAACCTTCAAGTACTTCTTTTCTTGGTGCTTGCTCTGTTTGTTGGTGTCGAAAGCTTGGTAGGAATTAAT
>JBBQIT010000580.1:0-2344 GCA_038325205.1 Bdellovibrionota bacterium | reverse complement strand
GTCCGCCACGATCGGCCAGGGTTTCAATTTTTTTCGATTCGGCGCCACCAGGTCCGTGAGCCAAATAACCGATGTAGAACTTACCTAAATCTCGAATCTCAGAAGCGCCCTTATCCATCACCCGCAAGAAAGCCGCTTGGTATTCGCTGTAATTCACGCGTTCTTGATAGAAGCCGAAAGGGGCTGGCGTATTCAGTTCGAACTGAGGGTCTCTCGTGAGCATTCGTCGCAAAACGTTTTGGGCCTCTTCTTGCTGGTGGGCTCCCGTAAGAAAGAGTGCGTAATAGATATAGCCCATCCAACGATCGGGAGATTTATCTATCGCTACTCGGAAAGAAGTTCGGGCTTCGTCTAGATTTCCCAGAGATAGTCGTGCCCGTCCTTTATAGATATGAATGAGCCAAAGGTCAGGGGCTTCAAGCTCGGCCAGTTGAAGATAGTCGAGCGCTTGGGCAAACTTTTCTTGTTTCAAGTAAGCGCGGCCTAAGTCAAAACGGGTGGCGGGATCTTTGGGATTTAGTTCAAGAGCTTCTAAAAAGTGGCTCTCGCCCATGTCGCCTTCGTCTTGCTCCAACATGAGGTAGCCAAGCCATTGGTGCGCGCGAGCTTTTAAGATGGGTTTGGAACTCGCAGATTCTAAAAGATGCTCTAACATCTTGCGGGCACGAGATTCGGATTCTTTCTCGGTGATGAGCAGTCCGGCATAGGGGATGATATAGTCATCATCACCATTTCCGCCTCGTTCATGCATCTCGGTCAACTTTTTCAGCGCCGCTTGGTTTTTACCAGCGTGGATCATCCCGTAGATTTCGCGAAGAAAAGGGGAGCTTTCTTCGAGCGAGTGCGAAGAGTTATTCGTTTGGCTTCCGTTATTTTGCGGCGACGGTTTTAGCTCTCCGACAAACTTCCAAAGTCCCATCAATACGATCACAGCAAGCGCTATCGGTGCCCAGTTGCGAATCGAAAGCCGCATTTCGGGAATCGTATGGTTTCCTGGAATCGGATCGGGAGTCGGCGCTTTCGTCTGGGGAGAAGGTGAAGGAAACGGCCTGACAAATTCTGGAGTAGGGGTCGGAGTCAGATCTTCCGCGTCGTCTTTTGAGTGAGCGTGATTCGGAGTGCTGGATGTCTGGCGACTAAAAGTTTGGCTGCGTGTGCTGGTTCGGGTGACTTCGTCGACGTCGTGATGACTCAAGCCTTGCGCAGAAACCCATTGTCCGAAAGCGGGCGCAATTTCGTCCTCAGGATAGAAAGTGCGTTTCTGCATTTCCTCCACGAGTTCATGCTGCGTGAAGGGGCCCAGTATCTCACCGGTACGTGTGCGAACGAGCCATTCTTTTTCGTTTTTATTCATTGGACTCTAGGATCTTATCGGCAGGATTTAGCCTCAAAATGAACGAGAAAACACATTTTTTTTTTGAAAATGACGGACTTAACGCAATGAGTTGTCTGTTTAGTGGCGAAAATGCCGTTGGCCCGTGAAAACCATGGCTATTCCAGCCTCATTACAGGCTTCGATCACTTCTGCGTCGCGTTGAGAACCGCCGGGTTGAACCACCGCGGTAACGCCGGTGCCCTTTAATTTGTCGATATTGTCGCGAAACGGGAAAAAAGCGTCGGAAGCGAGGACGGTTCCCGAAGCAAACTTTCCGCCGGCCTTTTTAATCGCGATCTCAACGGAATCGACTCGACTCATTTGACCGGCTCCGATGCCTAGCGTCACACCATCTTTGGCGAGGACGATCGCATTGGAACGTACGTGTTTGCATACAGACCACGCGAAACGAAGGTCTTCGTCTATTCCAGGCGGTAGGGACGTTTTCGTGACGACGTTCCAAGTAGGGGGAGGGGTCACTTTCGTGTCGGCCTCTTGAACCAACCAACCGCCAAGGGCGCGTCGGACTTCGATATTGGCGCGCGAAGGATGCGGCCACCGAATCAACCGAAGATTTTTTTTCTTTCCGAAAATTTCGAGAGCTTCGGGGCTAAATTCGGGCGCCATCACCACTTCTAAGAAGATGGGGCTCATCGCTTCTGCCATCTTTTGATCGACGGTAAAGTTAGCGGCAACGATTCCACCAAAAGCCGACTGGCTGTCAGCGCCAAAAGCTCTGGTGAAAATATCGGCAGTCGGCGATTGTCCTACGGCGACTCCGCAAGGATTATTGTGCTTCACGATCGTGATACAAGGTTTTTTAAATTCGGCTACCACTCCGAGAGCTGACTCGGCATCCAATAAATTATTAAAGGAAAGCTCTTTGCCCTGCAGAATGGTCCAGGAGGGTGTTCCACACCACGCGGCCTTTTGATGAGGATTTTCGCCATAACGAAGCGGCATTGTCGA
>JBBQIT010000579.1:0-2370 GCA_038325205.1 Bdellovibrionota bacterium | reverse complement strand
GAACAAGACTTGGCAGATTCCATGATCGTAGAGGCCATTCCGGCTTCCGGCCAAGAAGCAAAGAGCGCCGAGATCGCCGAATACAACGCCATCGTTGATGTCTTCAACGCGCGCGTGGATGCCAATAAGCCCCTTCTAGACGAAGCGAATGAGGCCGCGAACAATTATCGCGTTCCGTATGGCACGTATCTGTCCTTGAAGAGAGATTTTGTCGAAAAGAAAGCTGCGAACGGCAGCTACTGGTACCGAGCGATAACCGATCACAATGCGAAGTTTGGTTCAGTCAGGGATTCTAGCCTCGATTAGCGCTTTTTTAATCCCCCTTTTAACCTTCCCCAAGCTGGGATATTTAAGAGTTGGGGGTTGTTCGTGGGTCTTCTTTTTTGGGCATTTTTCCTGGTCATTTCGACCCATTACCTTGGTTTTCCTCTATTCATTAGTGTTCTTGCTTGGTTGCGGCCCAAAGAGGTCAAAACGGCTGCAGAGATCCTCCCTTCAATGACCCTCATTGTGGCTGCTTATAATGAAGCGAAGGTCATTACGGAGAAGTGTCAAAATAGCCTCAAACTCGACTACCCCCCCGAAAAGCTAGAAATCATCGTCGTCTCGGATGGGTCTACGGATGAAACGCCCGAGCTAGTGGCTTCGTTCACCCCTTCGGGAATTGTTTCGCTTCACGCCCCGGAACGCAGAGGAAAGACGGCAGCCTTAAACCGAGCGGCCGCCGCTGCTACAGGGGAGATTCTTCTTTTTTCGGATGCGAACTCCTTCTATCGATCCGATGTTCCCAAAAAACTTGCGGCGTGGTTTTCAAACCCGAAAATGGGTGGGGTTACTGGTAGGAAAGCGATCCTAAAAGAAGAGGAAAGAGAGAGCGCTCAAGGTGATAGTTTGTTCTGGGATCTAGAATCGAGAATAAAGACTGCCGAAAGCCGATTAGGATCGATTCCCACGGGCGATGGCGAAATCTTTGCGATTCGACGGAGCCTTTACTCTCCGATCGAAGAAGACATCATCAATGATGATACGGCAATCACCTTAAATATTGTTCGCCGTGGATATCGCGTCGGATACGAGTCCAACGCTCTATCAGAAGAAACCGCATCACTTACCTTGGAAGATGATTTTCGCGTGAAAGCTCGCATGGTGTCGGGAGGCTTTCAGATCCTAAGTCGATATCGTGATATGCTCGTTCCTCCTCGAAGTTTTTTTGCTATTCAGTTTTTACTTCATAAAACGCTTCGCCACCTGATGCCACTCCTACTCATGGGGATATTGATTACCAATATCGGCGTAGCGGCTCGCGGAGCGAATCTATTCTTTTCTTACTTTCTTTGCCTTCAGCTAGCTTTCTATTTCGTAGCCTATTTGGGCTACCAACTTAGGAAGCGGGGAGTTTCTGTTAAATTTTTGTATCTTCCGGTTTACTACTGCTACATGAACCTGGCTGCCGTGAGAGGTTTCTACTACTTCCTGAAGCAAACAGATGGCGTCTCTATTTGGAAGAAGGCAGAGCGCTAATGATTAAAGACCGGCAATTGATCGTCTTTGGCGAAGATTTCGACAGGCATCCGCATTGTTTGGAGCATTTAGTACGACGACTACTGCCCTACAATCGAGTTCTCTGGGTAGAGACGATCGGGATGCGGTCGCCAAAGTTCTCGTTTTACGACTTGCGTCGAGTAACCGAGAAGCTAAAGTCCTGGTGGTCTCCTAAAAAGAAAGATCTAGCAAGACCGCTGCCTGACAATCTCACACGGTTAAGCCCTTTTATGATTCCCTACAACCAGTTCGGAATCATTCGGCAGTTGAATAAATATCTCGTCGTCAAAAAAGTGAAGCGAGCCATGCAAACTCTAGGTTTTAAAGAACCTCTCGTGCTCACTTCGATTCCCAGTACGTGTGACTTTGTTGGGGAGTTTAACGATAGCTTTAGTGTGTACTATTGCGTGGATGAGTTTTCATTATGGCCAGGGATTAACCCCAAAATTGTCGGGCCGATGGAGAAAAAACTCATTTCAAAAGTAGATTTGGTTCTTACGACGTCGACGGCGTTATTAGAAGATAAAAACGATCTCCATCCGCGCACCGAGCTTTTGACTCACGGAGTGGATGTTGAGCACTTTCGTCTGACCGGTGAGTCGAAGGGGAATCGGAAAAAAGTGGGCTTCTTTGGTCTAATTGACGAAAGGTTGGATCAACAGATCCTTTGGGGACTTTCGAAACGATTTCCTGGCGTCGAGTTCCATATGATAGGCGAGGTCGTAGTAGATATTTCGGGGCTCAAGCAGCAGAGAAATATCATTTGGTACGGCAAAGTCGCTTATGCCGATCTGCCCAAGGCTATTCAAGACTTCTCGGTCTTCATTC
>JBBQIT010000578.1:0-2396 GCA_038325205.1 Bdellovibrionota bacterium | reverse complement strand
TGCGAAATCGGTGAATACCGTCTTTGCGAAATTGGGTCTCTATCAATTAAAAGCACCTCAGCTCCAAGACTACGCCAATCGTTTTCAATTCAATCGTTTCATCGCTTCCGATGTGCCCATCCAACCCGGCCAATTTTCAATTCCTGACAAAGGGGATTGGGGAATCGCGGAAGCCGCTTCTGGATTTAATCGGGTAGTGACTCTCTCCCCTCTTCAAGCGGCGCTGATGGCGTCTGCCGTCGCTAATGACGGCGTGATGATGTCGCCACATATCGTCGATTCCGTAAGCCCTGCGGGCCAGCCGATGACTTTCTCCGCCACTCCCGAAGTCGCGGCCATTACGATGAGCCCACAAACCGCTTCCTATCTTAGGCAGCTCATGCAAGAGACCGTGGAAGATGGAACCTCCCGTAAATCTTTTCGTACTCTACTAAAAAATAAAAAATATCAAGGACTCGAGATCGGAGGAAAGACCGGCTCTCTCACTGGCCTCGACCCGAAAGGAAAGTACGATTGGTTCGTGGGATATGCCCGGGCCGGTAATGGAAAAAAAATTGCAGTCTCCGCGCTTACGATCAACGAACAGACCTGGAAAGTGAAGTCTTCCTTCTTAGCTCGCGAATTCTTTGAGCACTATTTTAAGCCTGAGTAGTTCCTAACCGTCACTGATCAAATTCAGCTCTGCTAGAACAACGAGATCGATCGCCTCTGGGCTCGGGATAGTTTCTGCGCGGAGCGCGACGGAACCTAACTACTTCTTTAGAATGTCAGCAAGTACTTTTCCTTCCGAAAGACTCGGAGGAATCGTTCCGCTGAGGAACGAGAGGGTCGGCGCGATGTCGACCACGTTGGCTTCACTCGCATAGATACCGGGCTGAATGTAAGCTCCTGCCATAATAATGGGGACCGTTCGATCATAGGAATATCCCGTCATATGCGAGACCGTATCATCACCCACCATATTGAACGGCTTTAAAATACCTATCACGTCTCCGCTCTTCCCTGGATGATAGGTACGAAGAATCTGATGTTCCATAATACCGGGGGGAAGTTGACGAGTTTTCACGTCGTTTTTAGTGACGACAAACGCCAGGAGGGGAACTTTCTTGAGCAACGCGGATCGCAGCGCTTCTTGCGTTTTTATTTCAGATTCAGAAGTTTGATCCGACATCGCTTTGGTATTGAACCAGAAATTCATTTCGTTAACTTTAGCGATCCAATTTCCCTCTTTAGGTTTTCCCAATTGAGCGATCATTTCAGCTTCAAGAAGTTTTGTAACCTCTTCTTCGTCAAAGCGAGAGCCTTCAATCCCCTTGGTCTTTAACCAATCGGGATTTGGAGGAATGCCATGATCGGCGGTAAGCACAATAACGACATCCTTGAGTCCGCCAGGAACTTTCTTTTTCACGTAATTCAAAACGCGAGAGATTGCTTTATCGTCGGCAACCGTCATCTCTTCCATTTCAAGACTGTTCGGCCCAAAAGCGTGCCCCATGTAGTCGTGACTAGAGTAGCTAATCGCTAGCACGTCTGTAGATTTGCCATTTCCTAATTGGTACTCGTCAATAGCCTTTTCCACAGCAGAATTCGTAATATCGAGACCAACCGGCGTACCCAAGGACCACTTAGTCCCCAAAGTCACTTTATGGGGGAAACTAAGCCCAAAGTCCCCGATGCGCTTCATCTCTTTGCGAAGCGTTTCGTTGTCGGTGGATAGCCCGGTTGGTTTCCCCGTAGTGTTCCAATCGATAATCTTTCCATTTTTACTTTTGATGTCGGCATTCAGCTTTTCGATCCAGGTCGGGAGCTTGCCATCTTTAAAGTAGTAATTGCTAGATACCCACTGCGTTGCTTTGGTATCGAACCACACCGCCACATCCGCGCGGTGTCCGCCCAAAAAGATCGCCGCGCGATCTTTCAATGCGATGGCGACCACACGGGAAGGCATTCCCGCATTCTTCAGCTCATCGCCTACCGTAGTAGATCGAAGATTCTTGGGAGAAGTCCCAAAGTGTTTGTCTTCCGGATTCTTTCCTATTGCCGGAACACTCGGATCCTCGGCGCAGTAGACCACTTCGTTGGTCTCTTTGTTGTACCAGTTGTTTAAGGGAATTCCGGCTTGGTATGGATACGAGCCGGTTAAGATAGTCGCGTGTCCGGGCCCGGTCATATCTTGCAACATCTCAAACTGTCCGTAAGGGAAATAGGCCCCTTGAGTCATAAGATACTGGAACCCTCCGACGGTACCGTCCGGTTTCGTCGCTGGCAAAAAGCGGCTCGTAAATCGAGTTAAATAGTCCCCTCGAAATTGATCGATGACAAAGACTAAGAGAAGTTTTGGTCGCTCTTTAAGTATTTTAGAAGAAGCCCCGGCACTAGTTAGAGTGCCCCCCACC
>JBBQIT010000577.1:0-2446 GCA_038325205.1 Bdellovibrionota bacterium | reverse complement strand
AGAAATCCTACGTAGTGAAGCTCACCGCGATCTGCGAGATCGCGGTGTCTCTATGATGTGCAGCGGAATCCTTGGAGCGGTTTCCGGTCAGAAGATGTTAAGTGTTCGGACCACATCCGATACCAATTGGGAATTCTCGCTAGCGCCGTTGAAAGACTATTTTCAGGATGAATTTAAGTTTGATCCCTCGAATATACTCTTTGTGACGGTAGAAGACTTCAAAGGAGCTGCGGGCGCGTACCTCACTTTTACTGAAGAGGCTGATGGCGGAGTTTATCAATGGAAAGACTTGAAGAATCGTCCGATCGAGTTCCGAGAACGAATGCCTGACCAGATAACTTTCAAATATGGATTCGGTGGCCTAGCCGCAATGAACGAAGAGATGATTCGCCTTATCTTCAATCGCGGATCTGTGATTCTTCTGTCCGAGACACAACGAAAAAAACTCCCTGAACGCATCTTCGCGAGTGTAATGGCCCACGAAACGAAACACGTCGTGGATGCGTTAAGATTTGAGAAAAAGTTTACCCCGGCGGTTCGCCGGGAACTGATAGCGGAAACTTCTCGATGGCTAGCCAGTCCAAAGTGGGGCACCGAGCTGCGGCTTGAAATTGACAGGTACCGCAACTCGGATGAGTTTCAGACGCTTTTTGGGTTCTATCTGAATGCTGTGGAACGACACACAGGCCCACAAGGAAGGGCCGCGATGAAAACATTTTTTGATACCAAGCACGCCGACATTCTTGAACGAACGTTAACTAGATCAGCAAGTCACTACTACCTTGAGATGGAACAACGCGCTTTTGCCGTGCAACTCGACTTCCTGATTAGGAAGTATCATCTGGCCGAAGAAGAGGCTTTACGTAACGTGGCAATGGTATATGAACCGATAACCCAAAAGATAGTGGATGTTTACGTCGACCAATTCGTGACTAAGCATCGGGGACTGGCGCCGGCGTCGTTTCCCGAATTTCGACTCCTGGTTAATCCCCTGTATCGCCTCGCCCTAGGCCCACTTCTCGTCGATAAAAAGTATCTTAAAAAGGCTTTTGAGGAGTAGCCTGCCAACAAACAAACAAACAAACAAACGTCCATGTTAGATCAGCTCAAAAAATCGATCGAACGGTTACGCGAAATTAATGAGCTGCTCAAAAAGTTCGAACAGAATATCGATTGGAACGAAAGCGATTAGTCGCGACATAGTAATACGCGTCACGAAAATCCCCGAGCCGCGTGGAATCGACAGCGACTCCACGGGCGCCACAGAGCTGAATTAACGATAGAACGGAAGTTCAAACGTGTTGAGTAAGGTTTGTACTGAAGCGCGTGCTTGAACCTCCTTGGTCCATCGCTCAAAGGAAGGAGCCTGGCTAAAATCGACGCCGATCTTAGAATGAAATGCCGTTAACGAGAACATCGCGATGTCGGCCAAAGTGAATTGATCACCCGCCAAATAAGGGTTCTTCTTCAGCTGGGCTTCAACGGCAGGAAGTTGGGCCGTAGCCAAATCCGAGAACTCTTTTACTTTGCTTTCATTCGTTGTGCCGCCAAACAACTGCACGATGTATTTCTGGACAAAGACGGTAGTGAGGTATCGCCCCATATGCTGGGTGGAATAATCTGTCCACTGATCGACCTGCGCTTGTTCCCAATTATCCCTAGGATAGAGCGAGTTTTCGCTCATTCGGGCTAAATACTTCATGATGGCATTGCTCTCAAAAAGAAAACGGCCATCGTGTTCAATGACCGGAACCATACCGAACGGATGGCGAGCACGATGCTCGGGCGTTCGTTGTTCCCCTTTGAGCAAGTCAACATTGATATGCTCGTAGCCCAGTTTCAGCTCCTCGGCTGCCATCAGAATTTTAAAAGTGTTTGGTGTAATGAGTCCGTAGATTTTAATCATTTATAATCCCCCAGTGAGTTTAGGAACTACCAGAGCCGCGAACTACTGTCATGCATCCCCGTCCCGGGCGTAAGACTCACTCGCAGGCTCGGAAAGCCCCGCTGGAAGCCGTCCTCAGACCTCGCCCAATCATGCGACCACATATCTTTTGCTCTTGATATGATGCGTCATTTCTAGTATCTTTCCGCCGAATCTGAGGACGTTGGGTTAGTCGGAGGGTACTAAGGGAGTTAGGCTCGTGTTGTTCGGTAAGCTACAAGTCCTCGTTATTTTGACGTTATTGGTCCTTCTCACGTCTAATCCAATTTTCGCCAGTCGGCTTCTCATCGAGCGCTCCTCCTGTGGGAAGAAGTTCATTCGCCAAGCGTCGTCTTTTACTGTCGCCCCCCTGAACGAGATCCCCCCGGGAGAGTTCCGCAGATACGCCGGAATGATCGGGCTCCCCCTGGGAGTCGACCAAACGCCTGTCTACTACATCACCCCCTATCTTTCGGCCCACGCTCACGCGAGTCTCATCAAAGTGATTGCCGCAAAGCACGG
>JBBQIT010000576.1:0-2451 GCA_038325205.1 Bdellovibrionota bacterium | reverse complement strand
TCAACAGAGTGGTCGGCATTCCTGGAGATAGGGTGGAGTTCAAAGGAAAGGATCTCATCATCAATGGTGAGCTCGTTCCTAAGAAAAAAGTCACTGATCCTACGGAGATCGAAAAGGTCACGGGCGCCAGAGAGATAGCCGGAGAGCTTTACGAAGAAACTTTGGGTGACGTTCACTACGTGAAGTACACAAAAACTACGGCAGATTTCCCAAGGACGACGGCTCCTGAAGTCGTTCCCCCCGATCAATTCTTTGTCGCCGGAGATAATCGAGATGATTCCTACGATAGTAGGTCGTGGGGTTATGTTCCGCGCGAGAATCTAAAAGGTCGGGCGCAACTCGTCTGGCTTTCCATCGAGGATCAGGCCGGTTGGGCTGATAAGTTCCGCTGGCAACGCTCGGGAACTCTCATCAAATAAGAAGTTCGTGCGCCAGTAGGGCCGCACCAATAGCTCCACTCTGATTAGCAAATTTCGTTGGCAAAATTTTCACGTGTTGAGAGACCGCTGGGAAAGCATGCTTGCGAACCCAAGCCTGAATATCCTCGGCATGCTCCATAACGCCCTTGGCGAGTCCGCCTCCGAATAGAATACAGTCAGGGTCAAAGATATTTGAAAGGCTCGTCACAGCGATGTTTAAGTCGTCAAAAAAGCGCTGAAGGATAGAACGGAAAGGTTCTTCCTCCCTTCTTGCGAAGACTTCCTTGGCGCCGATCCCTTTTGCCGCCAATTCAATGGCCGAAGCCGAGCAGTAGCGTTCAAAACAGCCACGGTTGCCGCAAGGGCACCAAATGCCGCCAGCGTGAATCGAGAAATGGCCTAGTTCGCCCGCACTTCCGGTGGAACCCGCGTAGAGTTTTCCATTTAAAATGAGTCCGCCACCGATTCCCGTACCGAAAGTAAGAAGAATGGCATTGTTGCAACCTTGAGCGTTGCCGATCTTCCATTCGGTGAACATGGCGCAGTTAGCGTCGTTAGCGACGGTAACGGGCAATCCAAAATCTTCACGCGCCCATTGAGCCAAAGGAACATTTTTCCAGTCAGCGAAGTTGGGCGAGTTAAGTACGACTCCGGTCTTGGGGTCGACAGAGCCAGCACATCCCATTCCGATGCCCATAAACTCGATGCCGCGCTCTTGGTAATATTTTACGGCGCGTTTCACCGCTTCCCGCACCGCTTGAGGGCCATGTTTGGCGTCCGAGTCGATGCGATGCTCGTCGAGAATAACGTCGGGAGACTGGACCGCGACCGTCTTGATGCGCGTTCCACCGATATCGATACCAAGAGTTATCCTCTTGCTAATATTAGGCATCTGAAGGATATACTCTTAAAACCTTCAAGAATAAAGCCGTGGAGAACGCGATTACCATTTTTCAGATGTCAGGAGTTGGGATCGCCTATTCCTTCCGATTTGCGGTCGACGACCTCACGTTGGACCTCAAAAAAGGGGCTAGTTTAGGTCTTTTGGGCCTAAATGGAGCAGGCAAAACCTCCACAATCCGGTCGTTATTAGGAATGCTGAAGCCGCGTCGCGGTACGATCAGCGTATTAGGTGATAAACCGGGTAAAGTGCGAAACTTTTTTCGCATCGGGTTTGCTCCTGAAGACGGGTTACCTCCTGATTACCTCACGGGGGAAGAGTACTTAAACTTCGTAGGCTCTTTAAAGATCAAATCTCGAAACGATCGCAAAGCCGAAGTGAAAGCCCTGTTGGATTGGTTCGAACTCTCTCCCAAAAAAAGGATCAGTGAATACTCCAAAGGAATGCAGCGGAAGCTCATCTTAGCCCAAGGGTTTCTGGGGACGCCTGAGTTTTTGATCTTAGATGAACCTTTAAACGGACTAGACCCGATCTTCATTCTGAGACTTCGCCAGAAACTAGAAGACTACCTCAAAGCGGGTGGCACCTACCTGCTTAGTAGCCATATTCTCGCTGAAGTCGAAAAGACGTGCCACGATGTCGCGATTCTTCACGAAGGAAAACTCGTAAGCCGTGACACCGTCGAAAATCTAACGAGAGAGTTTGGCTCGGTAGAAAACGCATTCGCTAAAAAGATTGGAAAAAGCTGATGCGAAGTTTACTTTTGCAAACCTTTCGGCACATATTTCGAACCAAACTAGTTTTCCTTTTAATTGGGCTCACCTTTTTCGTCCATTGGTCCGGCCTTCACATTCTCTCGAGCGTGAAAGTGCAATTGCCGGGATCGATGTCGCTAGGCCCTCTTTTAAAAGAGCCCGACTATCTTTTTCTTTCCCTCTTTCTGCAACTTTTCACCGGCACTTTTTTGGCGGCGGTGTTTGGGATTTGGACCGTTCCTTATCTGCACTCCGGACAAAGGGCGCAACTGACGTTCACGCTTCCCTTAGCTAAGTGGAAATATCCTGTTGGCTACGCCATTACCATGTTGTTCTTGTTAGTGCTCCTTCATGCCGTAATGCTGGGAACGTTTGG
>JBBQIT010000575.1:0-2463 GCA_038325205.1 Bdellovibrionota bacterium | reverse complement strand
GGAAGAAGGTGTGAACAGAAGCGGTGGCTAGACTTTCACCACATCAAAAAAGTAAGCAACGGAGGATTGAACACTCCGGATAACATCACCATCCTTTGTCGCCGCCATCATTCGTATCATCATTCCAAAGAAACGAGCCTTCGGCTCGCCTCGGCGTAGCCTTCAGGCGAAGCCGGGCGTTGCAGGTTACGGCGATGGTGTCGCGATGTGCAGATGATTTGATTCAAAAAAGTGCTCTTCCATAAGCTCAAGAAGGGCGCGCAGGGCATCCTCGCTGGTAAAGATTCCCTCTGGCTGATTGTCCCTATCGACGACGATAGCCGTACGATGGCCTTGAGCGAGCATCAGCTTTATCACCTGATTCAAAGGCATCTCCTCGGTCACCTCTAGCACGGTCGGGGGGGCTGGAGCGTCGTGCAGGTCTGTGACTCGTCGGGTAAAGAAGTGGCGGATCGGGGGCACGCCGGTTCGAAATTGGGTACCGCATTCCAAGTTGATCAAGGGGTTCATGGACAATCCTTTCTGTTCGCAAAGTAGGGCGGTGCAATACGAGTGCCACTTGGAGAAAGAAGATAAGTGAGGGCTAGAAATGGGGACTATCGGTACGGGCTTTTAGCCAAAAGCCGACGGCGACGACAAGAGCACTGGCTACCCAAAATCTCCAATCGACGATATCGAAAGTGGGGCCCCCAAGGCCAAGCCCAATCAGAAACATCGGCATGTTTTTTTGTCTCATCCCCATCCAGCAATATGCCGTGGAGGCGATCGTAAGCACTAGAATGATCGCCATGGCAAAGGGGTTGGAGAGAATATCGAGAACGGGGGTTAGATCCATTTAATGATCTTACGCCGTCCCTCGACCATTTCAAAACGTGAACTTGGGTTTAAGGGGCTACCGACGTACAATTGCAGGATGAAAGCATCCGTAGAATATTACTGGGAACATCCTAACCTAACTAAGCATCTTAAGACGGCAGAAGCCGGCACCTATCTGTTTCGGCAAGGGGACAAGGCTTCGACAATGATGCTACTGATTCGTGGCATCATCGAGCTACAAACCGAAGAAAATGGTAAGCCGCAGGTCGTCAATCTGGTTGAGGCCGGTCAATTCATAGGCGAGAAGGCGATCTTGAAAAAGATCGACTATCCCCGAGCTTTCTCCGCCCAAGCTCGTAACGACCTAACCTTTTTAGAAATGAGCTGGAGCGATATCGAAGCTCTTCGAGCGAAAGATCCACATCTGGTCGGCGACATTTTAAGACAAATGTTTAGAACCGCCGTGGAAAGACTCGACCGCTCGAACTATCTCATCCACATTCTGCGATCTACTGACAACGTCGAGCGCTTAGTGCACTTGATTATTTTCTTCGCGCGCACCCAAGGCAGACCAGGGGCCACCGGACGCGAGCTCTTTTTACCCGATCGCACGATTCACTATTATTTGGACCTAAGCCAAGGGCAGTTAGATGACGTGTTCAACGAACTCTTTACGAAGAACTTGTTGATACGATCCAACCCAGATTGTCTTACTGTTCCGAACGAAACGAAATTGCTCCAGTACGTTCCCAACTTATCCAGGCAGTTTGCCACCGGTCAGTTTGATGAACTAGAAGCCATTCCGTAGTCTCTCAAATAACGAGCGAATTTTTTAGCCGGTCAAACACTAATTGATCCGGGAGATGAGTGTAATCTCTATCCACGGTGCCGTTTACCGTGGCTAATGTTCTGGGACTGAGAGCAGCCCGTACCATCCCTAAAAATTTCGGTTCTGCTACCAAAACCAATCTGTCGAATTTCCCCTGCGACCGTCCTGACTCTATAAACTTTCCGATTGTCTTCGCAAAAAGATGGACCTGGTTTTGAAGATCTTCTGAGGCCGTCTTCATACCAGTCATCGTGGGACGTCTAACGCCGGGATTATGAAAGCGTTGCAGCAGGGCCATTCCTTTTTTTACCTGCTTCTCAAACACTCTTGCGCCACTTCGGTGAGCTATAAGAACCCATTGACGAGTCATGCGTACCTTCCTTGTCCTTTTATGTGTTGTAAAATGCGTGAGGAGGGAACTTCCCCAAATCCATGTCTTCTCCAAGTAAATTCATCCGAACACAAACTAGCGGCATTGCCAAGACGACGAATTTTCTTGAGGGTCTTGCGTGTTGAAACGAGTTGATCCAAACTACGCATGCTCGGCAAGTTCATGTTTACGATCTGATCAGAATTGTATGATTTCCGATTCCACTAAACGCTTTTCCTCTTTAGTAGATAACTACGTAAAATATCGGCCCCACTATCCCGAAGAGATTCTTAATTTCCTTCGAGATGAGTTGGGGCTGAAAGCTCAGCATAAGATTGCAGACATTGGTTCAGGAACTGGAATCTTAACGAAACTTCTTTTGAAGACTGGGAGTGAAACTTTTGCCGTCGAGCCGAATCGGCCGATGCGAGAAGCCGCTGAACGCGAG
>JBBQIT010000574.1:0-2493 GCA_038325205.1 Bdellovibrionota bacterium | reverse complement strand
GTCTTGTCTTACTCAAACTCAGGTTCTATGGTGAGGCGCCGTGAAAGTAAGGCACTTAAAACAATCGGATTACCGAGAGCTGCCCTGGAAGAACGGGAAAGGCAAGACGTTGCAAATCGCAATGGACGACACTGATCCCTTTCGCTGGCGGTTGAGCTCTGCGGTCCTCGTGGGAGCGAGCGAGTTCTCTACCTATGAGGGTTATCAGCGCTATTTAGTACTTTTAGGCCCCGGCCCCGTTCGCATCTCGCATGAAGGAAACCCATCCCGAACCGTAGCATCTTTCGAGCCTTATGCTTTTAGTGGTGATTTAAAGACTAAAGCGGAATTGGTGGGCTCGGCGCACGACTTCAATGTCTTTGTTAAGCGGGGGCAGGCGAAGGGGTCGGTATTTGCGATGAACCTTAATTCCGAAGAAAGAGTAGATTTCCCACTACGCGGTGATGAGCACTTTATCTATTGCGTCGAAGGAACTTTAGGAGTTTTCGAGCGGAACACAGACAGCCAGTATTCCATAAACCCAGGCGAGACTCTGCACCTGAAGCGCGCTCCGAAAAAAGAGTGTTTGGATTTGCAAGCTTTAGCCGGGAAGGGATTGACCCGTTTCATCTGGGCGGTCGTTCATCTCGTGGATAAGCCAGTCAAAGCGAAGACGCTTACTCGAAAACGGAAAGCCCCTTAATACAAAAGTTGGCGGTCTTATCGGTTTGGTTAAGGTCTGACCACCCCGTGGACGTCTTAAAGAAACTCTCTCCTAGTGCCGCCTTAGAAGTGACTATGGTTCTTGTTCCTCCGCCGAGAAGCACTGGGACATCTGAAGTATGATCGTAGGCCTGGCCGCCGTCGGAAACATTTAGATAAACGTAGAATTTGGTTCCTGCTTTCAAACTTACCGGCCACTCCAAATCGACCGTGTGAAATCCCTTATGATCGACAACTCCCTCTTTGTAGGACACTTGATCTTTCAAGTCGGTTCCATCATAGGTGAGAAATACTTTAGCGGCGTATTGCACATTGTCTGAGGTGGTGTAGAAGCTCACTGCTTTCAAGTTTTCCTGTCCCGCCCCGTTTCCTACGGCAGTAAAGGCGTTAAATGCTTCTGGAGTGCTGGCTTTGGTGGCCCTCCAGCCATGGTAATCGCGCGAGTAGATCTGTCTATACTGCAACCTCTCGACGTTTTTAAACGCGACTGCCCCCATATCGGCATGATGTCCCGAGGTCTTATCGTAGTAGGAGATCCAAAAAAATCCGTCCTCCCCCCAACTGGTTCCCCAGCTATTTTTAATAAGCCAAGCGCCGGGCTTTGGAGCTTGGGTCTTTTTCGTGTCGTCCCAGCCAGCAATGGCGACCGCGTGATTGGGTGAGGTCTTACTAGTCGGAGGCTGATAAAAAGTATTTTTGGAAGTGGAGTAGAAAGACGAGTCCCAATCTAATGCTGTCCCTACGACGCCATTCTCCATGAGGGCTAACTTGATATCATCGATCGATTCTAAGTTGGGGCCTGCCGTAAGCCATTCTATATCGCGCGCATAATAACTATGAAAGCCAGGATCCGTTTGCTTAGGAGCGCTTGAATAGGATTGGCCATCGAGATCTCTAACGGCCCCTCCTCGGGAAAGATAGGCAGCCGCCACTCTATAGTCACCGCCTTCATGCACGGTAAGTCCATTTGAAGTAGGCGACGTATCGGCGTTGTAGTGCTGATTAAAACCATTCCACCAATCGAGATGATATTCGGCTAGATTGGGCTCTCCACTTTCATTCGCAGCGTCCCACGCGCCGGTCACTATCAAATTACTTTCTAGAGCCGCCATCGCACCATGAGTCCAGCAAGTGCCACCATTTTGGTTTTTTACCGCCGATACATAATCCTTCCCATTAACGTCGCGTAAATCGAATTGAGTGGGGAAGCTACGGCGTTGGGAAGCGAAGACGGAAGAGGCCAACAAGGTTAAGCCTAGAATCCATGCCTGCATGAGCGTCTCTCTAGTTGTGGGTGGAATACGATTGGATATCTATAACTATTCCATTAATCGACGAGAGGCAGAAGGAAGTGGGGACAATGTTGTTAACAGAGAATAACGACATCCCTATGGCAATTGATGGAATGCGTTATAACTCGAAGCTGTCGACTTCGAATCCATGCTGATTGACGACCTGGATGCGAAGCGACTCTCGGGTAGCTTCCACATGAGTGAGGGTTTGTCCGAAAACCTGTTTGTCGTTGCTTACCTCGTCATCCGAGGCGAGAACAAATCTATCTGACTGGGCAACTTCTCCGCCTGACGGCCCTGATACCAAGTAAATCCCTTTTCTTCGAGTCATCCGTTGATAAGCGTGGGAGTCACCACTGAAGAAGACAAATTTCTTATGAGCCTCGTCGAGCATCGGAAGAATCCATTCTCGAAGAGCAAGACTCGGTGGCTTTAAAGGCTTGAGTTGAAATGGGGCCAATTTCTCGCGTTTCATTCCCGTGAAAGGGGGGTGGTGAGA
>JBBQIT010000573.1:0-2521 GCA_038325205.1 Bdellovibrionota bacterium | reverse complement strand
CCCCGCCACTTTTTGGACGAACCATCGTTTCCCCTCAAATAATGTGACAGGCGCTTAAGTCTCAGAAATAATTCGGAAAGAAAAATTCTATTGCTGGAGGAAAAAGTGGTTCGACTTGGGAATCGATCGTCTTGCTTAACTATGGTGAAACTAGTCGTTTTTCTTTTTTTGTTTATTACACTAAAGGTATCGGCCTCGGTATCGTTTGGAATCGGTCAACGAGATTATGTTTTTGAGGATAAGTCACGAAACCGAAAATTAGTGACGCATATTTGGTATCCAATCGATTCAAAACTTAAAACTGCTCCAATTAAAGAGGGAAGCCCTTTCCTTCCCGTAACTGCAGCAGTGGATGCCCCTCTTGCAAAGAATAACTCGAGTACGTTTCCCATTCTTCTCTTATCCCATGGCTCCGGTGGCCGGGCGAATAAACTATTTTGGATAACTCAGCATTTTGTACACTCAGGAATCATTGTGGTTGGTGTCGATCATCCTGGCAATATGACTGGTGATAACTCTGCCGATGGATTGATGCGAATATGGAATCGCCCACAATATCTTTCGTATGCACTAGATCGCCTATCTGAGACTTCAGAGTTTAAATCTCATTTAGATATGACAAGAGTTGCGGCCTTAGGCCATTCGGCTGGCGGAACAACGGCTCTTTTATTAGGGGGAGCTAGATTATCTTCCACCAAATTTACCAGCCCGACGCCGAATTGTGCGGGAACAAAAGATCCCTACTATGCAACGCTTTGTGAACAGATGAAGGGTCTTGATCTCCATTCCTTTCCTAGAAAACAGGTGGAAGGTGATTACTCAGATGCTCGAGTTAAAGCAATTGTTGCCCTAGATCCGGGCATGGCCCAATCGTTCGACGATGATTCGCTTAAAAAGCTTAAGGCAAAACCCTATCTATTCATCGCAGATAAATTAAATGCTCCTCAAGACGAGATTTATTCAAAAGAGTTTTTGAAAAAGTTCCCAATAGAATCTAGAGAAGTGGTTTCAAATTCATTTCATATGACTTTTCTTCAGGCTTGCAATCCTGATTTTCCTAAAGATGACCCAGAGCTGAAGGAGCTTTGTATTAATAACAATGAGAAGCTACTTATTCAGGCGAAGGTTGCCGCAAAGAGCTTGGCTTTTGTTCGAAAGAACTGGGAAAAGCAATGAAGAATGGTATTAAACTGACGCTGACTAACCCGCGGAATTGCCCCCCTCTCATCGAACTAGGGTATTCGTTTTCTTTTGATACTCAATCGAATAAATGCCCATCACGTCGGTGATATCAAAAGCAAACGAATACCTGCGGTAATGAGCTTTTCATTAGAAAAGGTAACCATTCTGCGTGGCTATATCTCTTTCCTGCTGCTGAAGATATTCAACAAGTGCCTCTCCGTCGGTCTCCGTAAGAAGACGGCGTATGATTTCTCGTTCATCAACTCGGTCCCAGCCACTGTTTTTTAAATTGAGTCTAAAAAGACTCTCTACGGCAGCCTGAATTTGATCCCTCAAAGCGTCCGATATTTGCCGCTCCCTTAGTGAGTCGGAGAGAAGGAAGTAAAACCAAGTACTGTAGCCGCCCGTCCTGTCCCAACCGGGTCTTCTAAATAGCCAACTTTTCGGTTGTTGGTATAGCTGGGATGTCAGTGCTTGAACCACCGCAGTCGTAGTTTTGCATTCCTTGCGTGTCTTTGACATAAGAGCCGTGAAGGAGTCTCGAGGCAAGATCTGATCGAATACAGTCACTAAGGATTCAATATCCTGACCCCTTCCGGGACCCGGCTTATTTTTGAGTTCGCTCCAAGTGGGAGCTAACGGGCTTTGGTCCCGCCTCGCCACCGCCCCCATCGCCCCAACGATGAGCGCCAGCAGAAACGCGCCACCTCCTAGGATCATTACCTGCTGTGCGCAGTAAGCAAATTCGCTGAAATCATTGGCCACTGCCTTTTTGGGAGGCAGAAGCAAACAGAGGATCACCAAAAGAGACAGAAACAATTTACACAGTTGCATGGCGGAACCTCTAGCAGAGACCGAGCACAGAACAAAGTGACCGTAGCTAGGAAAGTGGTTACCTGGAGGTTAACAAGGCCATGGTTCTACTTATTCGGATGCTTTGGAATGGCGGAAGAATAGGGGAACTAGGGTATTCGTTTCCTTTTGATACTTAATCGAATAAATGCCCATCACGTCGGCGATATCAAAAGTAAACGAATACCTGCGCTCTAATACCTGCGCTCTTCTCTGGGTCGGGAATAAATTAAGCATTTCCGTTTTCTGATCGCGTCGATTAGTCTGCCAATCGATGAGTGCTCCCCCCTCAATCCTTTCTAAGTTGAAAAGAGTCGATATTCCAAGTGAGGATGGCGCAACACTGGGTCGCGCAAGAAAAACCGTGTCCGGGTTTAATTTAGTGCACCAAAGTCTCCATCGCGGAGTCGATTTGGTTGAGAGTTTTGTTTAATCTGATCCCTCTCAGGTTCTCAAGCTGAGGAGCATTTATCGGCATCCGCTGCCA
>JBBQIT010000572.1:0-2533 GCA_038325205.1 Bdellovibrionota bacterium | reverse complement strand
CGATCCTAGCCATAAACAAACCCAGCTCGTGGACCTTTGGATAGAGAACGGGAAAATCCGTTCTCTAAAAAAGGGAGCCTCCCCCAAAAAATTTAATGGTAAGGTTTGGGATTTAACCGGCAAATTTGTCGTGCCCGGTTTTACCGACACCCACGAGCACTCGACTCTGGGCAATCCAGGTCCGGGTAGTGTTCACGAGAGGCTTTCGATAGGGGAAGTAGCCAAGCGAATGCTCTACAACGGGGTGACCTCGTTTGTGGATCTCTTTGGAGAAGAAAAAAGAGTATTTGGCTATCGCAACGAAAAGCATCCGGAAGGGGCAAGGATGTACGCGGTCGGACCGATGATGACCTGTTCCGGCGGTCACGGCTCTGAGTTTGGTTTTCCTAATCGCACCATGGACACTCCAGACCAAGCTCGCCAACAAGTGAGGCTTTTGGCCAAGGAGAAGCCCGACCTAGTTAAAATCGCATATGACCACGCCCGCGAGTACAAAAGTATGGATCGCCCCACGATGGAAGCCGTTGTCAGTGAAGCGACGAAATTGGGGCTTAGAACCGTCGTGCATATAGGGACGTGGAGTGACGCCGAAGAAGCGACTTTAGCGGGAGCTACGATTATCACTCACCTCTACGAATATGACATACCCGATACTTTGATAAAAGCGATGGTCGAGCACAAGACCTGGGAAATTCCCACGATGGTCTATCAACAAGATCTCTTAAACATCCTTGAAGACCGATCCCTTCTGGCCTCTCCCTTACTTAAAGGAAGCATTACAGGCGAGTTGCTAAAAGCGTATCAGAGCATGAAGCCCGAGGATCCGTACGTGAGCCGAATTTTAAAGACCCAGATTAAGGGGCGTTCTAACTATTACCAAAGTCTTAAAAAACTTTTTGATGCGGGGGTCCCTCTCATGACGGGAACAGACTCTGGAGACCTAGGCGTTTTTCAAGGGTACTCGTTGCATCGAGAGATGGTAGCGTTTGCTAAAGCGGGCATCGATAACTGGTCAATTCTCCGAGCTTCTAGTAGCCGTCCGAAAGAGTTTTTCAAGCGGCAGCTAGGGATCAACGAGGGAGACACAGCCGACCTCGTGGTACTGGCGGAATCGCCGCTCAGCGACATTCGAAATACGCAGACTATCGAAATGGTGTTCAAAGACGGCAGGCTGGTAGATAGAAAACAGTTGGGTCCAAAAAGCTAGCGTGGTACAGAATGAGCCGGGGGTTTTATGAAGTTTTTTATCCTTTTGGCTCTTTTAGTTTCCTCGGTTGTGACCGCAGCCGATAGTTTTCCTCTCTCAAAAAAATTACTTTCCGGCTCTGAGGAAGACTTTTTGCCGCACACATCGACCGGCGCTTTTGGTTCCTATCTCATTATGAATCTGCCTGCAGCGCCCTCGCAGGCCTTTTTCAACACGATCGTTTCTCAGCTGAGCTTGAAGTTAAAGAATCGTGGCGAAGCTCACATCACCGTAATCACTCCACCCGAATACGATAACATCTTAAAAGATTTCGTCCCTATCGAAGAAATAAATCAGATCGCGGTAAACGCAAAGATTCAACAGACTAAAGTGAACGCGACCTGTTTAGGAAGATCGCGCGCTGAAGTCGACGGCAAGACTCTTGAGGCTTATTACGTCGTGGTAAACGCTCCTGGACTTGTAGAAGTTCGAAAACAGATTTTTAAGAAGTATGTAGAGAAGGGCGGAGAGCCAAGCCGCTTCGACCCCAAACATTTCTATTCTCACATTACGATTGGATTTACCGATAGAGACTTACAGGAAACCGATGGTATTTTCAAAGGGGTGAACTCCTGTATAGGGACTTTAGATCTTGATTGATGTTAGGGGAGAGAGCGAACAAATTCGACGATAGTCTTTTCTGTCGAAGCATTCGTTTGGGGACTAATCGCATCTCCGGACAATACGTGCCCCGACGCTAGCGGCACGTCGATCCAAATTTTCTTCGAAGCTCCGATGAGAGCGTACTTTTCTCGAATTTTTTGCACGTTCACCGTCTGGTCTTTATCCGTCGTGAAAACGAGAGTGGGGATGGTGAGCTTTGAAAGGTCCAAATGGTTTACCAAATCAACGACAGCCATCATGGGCAGAAGTGCTTCGACAGGATAAGAATGCGTCCAGTAACGGGCTTGCAGCTCATTTCCAGGTTCCCAGCTTCGCGTGGGACCTACCGCCATCTTCATTACTTCAAACCCCCATGGCCATAACAGAATGTTGGAGCGGCTGTCTTTGGGACCGAAGTTAGGGGAGAGCAAAATGAGTCCGGCAATGCTGGGCCTTTGAAGGGCGGCCCAGACCGCAAGCGTTCCCCCAGTCGACATACCGGCTAGGACAATCTTGTGTCCAATACGATCGCCTATCGAAAGGGCTTCATTCACATCTTCTAACCACTGAGTTCCCGTGGCTTCTGCCATCGCCGAAGCATCTTGTCCGTGACCGCGAAACCGAGTGAAAAAAATATTCACGCCAAGTTCCCTTGCGACTTCTTCCATCACGGGACTTATCTCG
>JBBQIT010000571.1:0-2543 GCA_038325205.1 Bdellovibrionota bacterium | reverse complement strand
ATGAAATCGGAAAAGTTCGCTTTCGGTCCCCAGACCAAAACCATCGTTTGGTTGTCGTTGGTGGGCGCAAGGCCTATCGCTAACCGTCCCCGTTTCTCCAAAATGACTTGATTCAGGGGGAGGCCGCTAAAGTAACCCCAGTACGCGAAAGTAGAATCTGGACGGACATCCTGTTCCGTAATCCCCAGCTTCTTTGCCATTGAAGAAAAGCGGCCATCAGCGATAACGACGCACTTAGCTTCAAGCGTGGAACGAACTCCTTCAGCATTACGTATCGTAACTCCCTTTATGACGCCTTCTTCGAGAATCGGGCCTTCTACTTGGGTACCACTTTGAAAAATGGCACCCGATGTCACGGCTTGGTCGATGAGAATTTGATCCAAGTATTTTCTGCGGATGCAGAGGTAGTTTTCCACAGCCCCCCTGCCATCCCCATGAACCTGTTCTAAACGTTGTGAAGTTATCGGAATAGGTACGCTCCCTATGATCTGTCGACCATCTAGCGTGTAACTAACGGTGCTGGCCGAAGGGGTCAAAGAGAGTACTTTGTCTAGAACTCCTAGCCGGTTTAAATAGGAAACTCCGCGCGGCCAAATAAAATGCGTCGACAAAACGTCAGAGGGAAATTCCGCTTTATCGACGAGCCGAACCCGATAACCCTTGTTTGCTAAGTGAATGGCGGTAGCAGCGCCCGCAATTCGAGCGCCCACTACAATGACATCGTCCATAAGACCCTCCCCACTGTTCTAAGGTAAAGGGTCTCTTTGTTGAATAAAATGTAGTTAAAGTCGGTAACCGTTAACTTTTCGGAATCAATCGTAGGTTATTTCCCCTTAGCGCACATAGTCATAGGGTGTTTTGCTTTTGGTGAACTCCGGCATTTGTCGTAAGATATCTTCCACGGGGGACTTCATGGGAGATAGGCAACGGGCCGCAGGGCAGACGATACTTAGTGTCACGATAAGCATCATTATTTTAACTGCCGGATTTTATTTCATCTCGGGTTCCCTTCTAAGCTCGAGAAAAGCTTCTAAACCTCTCGAGCAAAAAAACCTCGCTGAAAATTATGCGGCGGAACTTATAGAGTCGTTTTTTTCGATTTCCGGAACCCAACTCGCCGGGTACCTAAGCGCTATTCCTGCAGTCGCAGGAACTCCCGCCTATCCACTGTGTGCGCATATCAATCTTTTGGACCGAGTAGCGACAGGGGGGACGACGGTTTATCTTAATCGCGATCCCATGGCAGATCTTCCCGCAACCTCCGTCCTCGAGAATTTAGTGGACAATAAGTATCACGCGAATCGCTACTACCAAGTTCAGGTGGTCGATGCGCCCACGCTTGCTGTAAATGCGGGGGCGTGCGGCTATTACACCACTGCCATTCCGGGTCCGTGCGGAGTAAGCGGAAACAACTATGTGCTTTGCGCGGGAGAACGCTTTTTAGTTTCGGTGGGGGTCTCGTATGTTCCCGCGGGGAAAACAGAAGCAAACGTTCAATCCATAGTTTTGACGACGGTATTGCCTGAAGCTTAGAAGACGCCGCTTGAAGGGTGGGGATATGAAAGCGAAACTAATGCAAAATAGTCGAGGCTTCTCTCTTCTTGAAATATTGATCACAAGCGTTCTCATGGCGCTCGTAATCGGATTAGTGACGTTCTCCTTTAAGAGCCTCATGAAAACCAGCGACTCGACCCAAAATCGGGCGGCAGTGGGAGCCAACTTAACGATGACGCTTCGCTTTATTCAGAAGGTCGGTAGAGCGTCGCAGCTCTGTCGCAAGGCCAGTGTGGGGGGACTCGACGCTCTCGACTGCGATGTCGATTTTAGCCGTCCTTCCGACGGTACTTTGGAATGGATTCGCTTCGTCGTGGTGGGAACCAACCTCGAGTTTCAAAAGGACCCGAACAACGACGGAAACTTTACGGCTACTAGAACCACCTTGCAATACCCTGGGGTGAGTGAGTTTACGGTTTGTGATGATACCAATTTTTCAGCCTCTACGTGTGACATTGAGCCCACTTCGATAAGTGCTTTTCACACGACATACTTATTGCCAGGAAAGGCCAATCGCTTTTTCCGATTTAGGATCAAATCGATACCCATTTCAATTGAAGGCCAGAGCAGTCTGGTCGCGGTGGCGCAACAGGGAGCTTTCTATCGGAGAAATCCGACCCCTTTTGCGCCCATCGTCTTTCAGTGGTGAGCGAGTGAACAAAACTTCAAAAGTTTCTATTTTTCAAAAAGGCGACGCTACCCTTCTCATTGTTCTGGGAATTCTCTCGGTCCTAGCAGTGGTCGCGGGGATGACTCAATACTCAGCCAACATTCAGAACAAAAGACTGGGGCAAGCTCTCATTAGCCTGGAAGGTTTCTACGCCCAAGAGATGGCTGCCGTGAGTGGGTACGTTCAGAATAGCCCCAATCCGAATCCACCAGATAGCACCACCCCATTAGCTTCTTTTGAAAATTCCTCGCTCACTCTGGCCACCATTCCCGATCGGTTTAGTCTTCCAACAGGGGTTAGTGGATTGCAGACGACGGCG
>JBBQIT010000570.1:0-2553 GCA_038325205.1 Bdellovibrionota bacterium | reverse complement strand
CTTCGCCGCGAGCAGCGAGTTGATCAAAGCTTCTTCGGTAGCATCGGACACCGCTTCGAAAAGATCGTTAGTCTTAGGATCTGACATTACGTTGATGCTAAAAACAGGATCTTTTGGAGACTCCGGAATTCGATTTGCTGTTGAGAAAGCTACGGCTAGCTCTCCGCTACCGTGATATCCCACAGGTCCCATGCGAACGATCCCATTCATCGCACGTTTGGCGAGACGACTCAGTTGTCGGGATTCTAAAGGAGCATCGGTCGCTACGATGACCACAACGGAACCTGAACCCTTCTGGTCTTTTTTGGGTTCGTTTATTTTGGGTTCCTCTGGCAACAAATCTTTGATCTCATTTCCAATCGGGATGCCCGCCAAACGCAGTACACTTCTCGTGGCACTTCCCAAATTTGAGTTCAGCAAAACTCCAACGGTATATTTCTTTCCGTTGATCGGAACCATTCGAGAGGCCGTTCCGATGCCTGACTTAAAATCGAAAGACATCATTCCGGTTCCGGCTCCCACAGAGCCTTCTTCGACTTGATCCGAAGCAGACTGGTAAGCTTGCAGAACGTGTTTCACCTCTACGTGCTGACCTAAAATGTCGTTGTAAGAGCTATCGTCGCATTCCATGACCAAAGGAGTGACAGCTCCTGGACTAGGGCGAGTTAAACGCATCGCTTCAATCAGGCCTCGATGAACGGTTCCCACACTATTGGTATTGGTGAGCGCGATGGGATTTTCGAGCAGTCCGGTCTCTTGTAAGTACACAAGCCCCGTTGCTTCGGCGTTCCCATTTAGAATGTAGCTGCCTGCCATCAATTTCGACCCCAACAGGTCCCCTGGCGCCGGGATGATTACGGTGACTCCAGTTCGTACCGGACCTCTCCCTACCACCAGCTTTCCATGACCTCGGTTCAGCGTGACTTGGCCAACGCGAACCCCATTCACGTCTGTTATTGCATCTCTCGTGCCTGGCAAATAAGTGCCGATCTTTATGCCTAAATCCCTTGCTCGCTCCGCGGAAAAGGCGGAAAGGGACCAAAAAATGAGAAAAATAGATGAAAGACGGTGTCGAAGTGACCCCATGAAATACCCCCTGAAGCCTGAAATTTTATAGGGGAAGGGATAGGAGTAAAGGACAGCTAAGAGTCGTGATAACGCGCCGTTCGAACGGCGGTTTTATTAAGCGTCTTTAGAGACGGCTTCGGGGCTGATGGGAGTGGGATATTTGCCGGAGAAACAGGCGTGGCAGTAGCCGCCGCTAGTTTGCTTCGCGCATTCCATGAGCCCTTCGATGCTGAGATAGCCCAAGGAATCAGCGCCAATGAATTTGCAGATCGCATTTACGTCTTGGCTTGAGGCCACCAGCTCATTACGAGTAGGCGTATCAATCCCATAGAAGCAAGAATGTGTTGTCGGAGGAGCGGAAATTCTCATATGAACTTCTCTGGCACCGGCTTCACGAATATGGCGAATTAACTTTTTGGAAGTCGTTCCTCGAACCAAACTATCGTCGACAATGACAACGCTTTTTCCCTTCACGCATTCGGTGACAGGGTTCAGTTTTAATTTGACGCCAAAATCTCTGATCGACTGTTTGGGCTCAATAAAAGTACGTCCGATGTAATGGCTTCGGATAATTCCCATGTCGAAGGGAATACCAGAAGCTTCCGCAAATCCAATCGCAGCCGGAACCCCCGAGTCAGGAACTGGGATCACGACATCAGCGCCTTTGGCTGGGCGTTCTTTCGCGAGCTGTCGTCCCAACTGTTTGCGCATCTCGTGAACATTTTTGCCGTACAATTGCGAATCGGGACGCGCAAAATAGATGTACTCGAAGACGCAACGTTTCGATTCGGCTTTGGCGAAAGGAAATAAAGACTGGGGCTGAAATTTTCCGGTAGCTGAAAGAACCAACATCTCGCCTGGCTCAATCTCACGGACGTATTTGGCCCCGATAAGATCAAAAGCGCAGCTTTCACTTGCTAGCACTGGACTTCCATTGAAATCGCCCAAGACTAAAGGACGAAATCCCAAAGGATCGCGAACCGCGATTAGCATCTCTTCGTTCATCACTAAAAGAGAGTAAGCACCTTGAACTTGCTTTAGCGCCGTCACGAGAGCTGTGGGAAGATCGCGCGCTTTGGATCGGGCGATAAGGTGCGTGATAACTTCAGTGTCATTCGTCGACTGAAAGATCGAGCCTTCTCGTTCTAAGGCATGAGTAATCTCAGCGGCATTGACGAGGTTTCCGTTGTGTGCGATCGAAACCCATCCTAAAGAGCTCTTCGTGAGCAAAGGTTGGAGATTGGCTGCCGTATTTCCTCCCGTCGTGGAGTAACGGGTGTGACCGATAGCAGTTTTGCCTTTTAACGCAGTAAGTGCGCCGTCAGCGAAAACTTCGCCGACCAGCCCCATTTTTCGAACGGCATAAGGAACTTTGCCATCATGAGTAATGATGCCGGCGCCTTCCTGTCCGCGATGCTGGAGCGCATGAAGACCTAAATAGGCGAGGTTGGCCGCTTCTTCATGATTCACAATGCCGAAAATGGC
>JBBQIT010000569.1:0-2584 GCA_038325205.1 Bdellovibrionota bacterium | reverse complement strand
CACATAGCATCGATGCGGATCCGCCACGCAATCTAAAGGCTTCGTTTGGTCGCCTATAGAGATGTGTACTAATTCAAGCTTTTCTGCGGCCGCCGCAGCCGCTCGATCCATGGGAGTGGGCTCACTAGGAGGGCCGGGATTTATTGCTTCCTCGTCGGCGGCAAAAGCACAAGGCGCCAGCGAAAGAAAAAGGACCAACCCAATGACCGAAAAACGAATTAAATGTTTGCGCATTACTTCGGCGGTAACAATAACGCCGCACAAAGTCAAACACATGATATTAAAGAACTTATGTGGTTCGGCTAAGTGCTTAAAGGTATACCAGAAATTCTTGGAACGAGTTTGTCCCTAGCGGTTCCCCTATTCCCTAAGTGGGTGCTATATTCCCCCAAGTATTATAATCGGGGGGCAACATGAAGCTTTGGCCGTTACTTTTCTTAATTCTTTTCCTAAGCAATACGGGACTCGCAAAATCAAGAAAATCGAAACTTTTCGAGACGGTCAAACAGGCTTTTAATGAAGCCACCGTCTCTTTACCGACTGACCAAGAAATCTGCTTTTCTCCTCATGAACCTTGCGACATTAAACTTTGGAAATTTATACAAAGCGCGCAAAAGAGTCTCGATATCGCCATCTACGACATCACTCACGTGAAGATTACGCACGAGATACTCGTTGCCTCCAAAAGAATTCCGGTTCGAGTTCTGGTCGATCAACGCGAGACGAAAGATAAGCATTCTTTAGTAGACCTCTTGGTGAAAGGCGGCGTGGAGGTACGGTTGGGAACCCAACGCGGAATCATGCACAATAAGTTTACTATTATCGATGGCGTTAAGTTAGAAACAGGCTCTTACAATTACACCGATGGCGCGACGTTTAAGAACAACGAGAACCAAATTTATCTTTTTACTCCAACTGTCGTTCAAAAGTACGCAAAACACTTCGATGAGATTTGGAATGAAGGAAGGCCCATGCCGGCGAAGGTATCGAGAAACGAATAGTGAGAAACTAACTACTGCGTAAATCGTTGAAGAAAGAGGTATTGGCCGTAAGTCAGATTGTACATCGTGCTCGCCACTCCCACAACAACCGCCTTCCCGTCGCTTTGAACCGCAACATCGGTAGGATGAGAAGCCAACCCGTTTAGCCCTGCGGTAATCTGGCCAGAACTATCGAAATCGGTATCGACCGCACCAGTCAGCGAGAATCGTTCAAGTAAGGTGCTTGAATTTTGATCGTGGCCAAGAAGCACGGGGAGATCGTTGCTTTGCAATGTGAACTTCAATCCCGGAGGGATGGCCGTTCCGCTCGTTCCATAGGCCGTATCGACCACGCCCGCAGTGCTGACATGCAAAATTCCCAGAACGCCGTCGAAGGTTGCACTAACCAGTGAACTTTGATCGGTTAGCGTCTCTAGATGTCCCAGTCTCGCAGGTCCGAGATCTAAAACGCCTCCGCCCGCATAGGTTACGTCGGCAGCACCCGCATTGGTGTACCCCTTCATATAAAGATGGCAGACTGGATTACTAGCTAAATGGGGACAAGAGGTTCCGACTACGATGTATTTCGAAGACGTAACGTCAGTAATTCCAGAGATCTCCGAATCGTCGCTGGCCCCTATGACTGTAGAGACAAGTCCCGTCGTATTGAAGGTCGTATCCAAAGTCCCGTTGCTGGCGTACCGAACCATAGCAAACTCCGGATACGTCGTTCCCACGGTTACCGTCGATTTCCCAGCAACCACGATGGCCCCATTGCCATCGACGGTGAGCGAAGTGGGAACAAAAGTAGTTGTGCCCCAATCCGTTGCCAGAGTAATACTTCCGCCGTTAAATCCAGCAGCATCCAGGACTCCCGCGGTGTCGTAGCGATTTAGGAAATAGGCATTGGAATCGGCAGAGCCCGTGGTGGATACGGTAGCTCCAAGAACTAAGATTTTTCCATCTGCTTGCACTGCCATATCAATACCGACGCCCATCACCGGACTTGGAGTCAAAACGCCAGAGGTTGCGAAGCTAGCGGTATCGAGGACTCCTGCGGTCGTGTACTGCTCGAGCTCCAGCGTATTTACGCCCGAGACTCTCGCTACACCCATGACAATAATTTTTTGTGAAGAGGGGCTGATCTTTACGTGAGTAGGAGTTCCATTAAACGCAGTAAGCACATAGCCCGAAGTTCCAAAACTAGTATCTAAAGCACCATTGATCGATGTCGTTCCGCCGGTCGATGGAATGGAAGGCCGGTGCTCTAATTGGTCGCAAGAGAGCATAAGAATGAGAAACGGGAAGATGACGTGCTGAAGTTTCATAAGCTTTAGATGACTCCAAAAAAGGGGCCGGATCTAAGCTTCTTATCGGCGCTTTTTGCCAGGGAAATAAGGCGGGGAATGAGCTGGGGTGGAATCGACTTTCCTCTGGGGAATGAGGTCCTGGAAAAATTTGAGGATGGCGTCCGAAGCGCTCCAATCCGTAGCTAAAGCGCCTACGATGCGTCGCGGTAAGTACTGCGATCCTCCAGGCCAGGTATGCCCTCCCCCTTTAATGACATAGCGCTCGACCCTTATCGGAGTGGGACAGGAAGCGAC
>JBBQIT010000568.1:0-2593 GCA_038325205.1 Bdellovibrionota bacterium | reverse complement strand
TTAGGCCGCAATTTTGATGTGAAAGCTTCCGTTGGTCACATTAAAGACCTTCCGAAGAGCAAAATTGGCGTAGATGTAGAAAATAATTTCGAGCCGACCTATGTCCTTATTAAAGGAAAGCAGAAGGTAGTCGAAGAGATTACCAAAGCCGCTTCCAAAGCTTCCGCCGTATATCTAGCGGCAGATCCTGATAGAGAAGGAGAGGCCATTGCGTGGCATGTCGCCTCCACTCTAAATGTACCGAAATCAAAGATTTTCCGAGTCCTCTTTAATGAGATCACAAAGACCGCCGTCAATAAAGCGATCGAGAACCCCATTGAGCTCAATTTAAAAAGATACGAGTCTCAGCAAGCGCGTCGTATTTTAGATCGATTGGTGGGTTATAAGATCTCCCCCATTCTGTGGACCAAGGTCCGTCGGGGTCTCTCTGCCGGGCGTGTCCAATCGGTGGCCGTAAAGATTATTTCTGAGCGAGAAAAAGAGGTCGCGGCCTTCGTTCCCCAAGCCTACTGGAGCATTCAAGCTACGGTTGCGGCTGAAGGAAAAGAGTTTCCGGCCCGAATCGTACGCGCGGCTGAAGTAAAGATCGACCGTCTTACGATCGACACCGAAGAATGGGCTACGGGCATCGTTAAAGCCACTGAATCGGCACCCTGGAAGATAGGCACCGTTCAGCAAAAGAGCCGAAAAAGAAATCCAGATCCGCCTTTCATTACTTCCACTTTGCAGCAGGAATCTTCGAAGCGGCTGTACTTTAGCGCTAAGAAGACAATGACTCTGGCGCAGCAGTTATATGAAGGAATTGAGCTCGGCGAAGACGGCGCGACGGGTCTTATCACCTATATGCGTACGGATTCTATCCGTCTCTCCGATGAAGCGATTAAAGATGCGCGTAGTTACATCGAATCGACTGTAGGGAAAGAATATCTTCCGGCCCTTCCCTTAGAATATAAGAACAAAAAGAACGCCCAGGATGCCCACGAAGCGGTACGTCCGACTTCGATCAGTTTCCCACCGGATAAGGTGAAGCAGTATTTAGATGAAGATCAGTTCAAGCTTTATGACCTTATCTGGAAACGCTACCTAGCCTGCCAGATGGAACAGGCGATTTTCGATCAAACTACGGTTGATTTTGACGTCGCAGGCACCGACGGCAAGAAATACCAATTCCGATCCACGGGTTCGGTACTTCGCTTTCCTGGATTTTTGGCTCTTTGGCAAAGTGAGGATGAAAAAACGGGCGACGATGTTTTGGGAGTCCAACTTCCTGATCTGACCGAAAAAACGCCAGTCAAAGGAAGTAAAGTCCTCTCCGAAAAGCATTTTACCCAGCCTCCGCCTCGATACTCGGAAAGTTCTTTGATTAAAGAGCTAGAAGAGAAGGGCATTGGACGACCTTCTACGTATGCCGCGATTCTATCCACGATTCAGGACAGGAAATACGTTGAGAAAAAAGAGAACCGGTTCTATCCAACTGAGCTAGGGACTTTGGTTACCGACTTACTTATTGAGAATTTTAAGAACATTGTAGATGTCCAGTTCACCGCCAACATGGAAGAGCAGCTCGATCAGATCGAAGAAGGCGGGGCGAATTGGATCAAAACGTTGCGGGATTTCTATTTGCCTTTTGAGGAGACCCTCAAAACGGCCAATGAGAAGATGCGCGATGTGAAGCGCGAAGAGACGCCAACCGATCTTACGTGTCCGAAGTGCACTAAGCCCCTCATCATCAAGTGGGGTCGCAACGGAAAGTTTGTGGCTTGTCAGGGATACCCGGACTGTCGCTTCACGAGCGAATTTGTCCAAGAGGAGGGCGTCATCCGTCTTGTCGCCCAACCGACGACCGACGAAAAATGCCCGGCCTGCACTCAGCCAATGGTGGTGAAAAACGGACGCTTCGGCAGATTCTTAGCCTGCTCGGCCTATCCGGCGTGCAAGACGACTAAAGCGATTACGACTGGCATTCAATGTCCGGAATGCAAACAGGGCGAGCTTTCTGAAAAACGCACTCGCTTTGGAAAAAGTTTCTACAGCTGCACTCGCTATCCCGAGTGCAAATACGCGATTTGGGATAAACCAATCAAGCAGCCTTGTCCTTCCTGTCAGCACCCGTTCTTGGTGGAGCATTACACTAAGAAAGAGGGGGCCTCCGTTAGATGTCCCGCTAAATGTGGGTATGAAGTAAAACCCCAAGAAGGCACGCCCGAAGCCGTTCCCGCGGGAACTTAGATCTAGATCGAGGTAATAAAGCTAACGCTAGAGGACTTCGCCCAATTTCATATATTTCAAATGACTCCGATTGCTCGTGTTTTTTTAGGAATGGGAAGATTTCGGCCCTTGCCTAGCGTTAGCGTCAGCGTTAGCGCTAGCGTTATGATCTATTCCTAGGTCTATGACGCGGAGCCTTCGGCGCCGCTTTCTTATGTTCGCTTGCCAACCTTTCCAGCCTGAAGCTAAGATTGCTTCATATGAGAAACCTATTTCGTTTTTCTTCATGGTTTTGGTTATTTGGCGCCGCGTTACTCGTGGCCCCTACGGCAAAGGCTATTGATGGGATATCTGTCGGCGGCCAAGTAGGGTTCGTTTCCCTTAC
>JBBQIT010000567.1:0-2595 GCA_038325205.1 Bdellovibrionota bacterium | reverse complement strand
ACGAACCTCTATCGTTGGGGACAAACCGGAACTCCTGAAAAAACAGGTTCAGCCGCTGGACACCTCTTTAATTTAAAGAAAGGCAGCACTCCGGGAGAGATCTACGGAATCGCCAATTTCGACGGGCGAAACGAGATCTATAAAATACCCGCCAAACTTCAAGACGCAGGAAAACGAGTCGCGCTCTTAGGAGGAGCTAACGCTTTCGATGTTTCCGGTTCTACCGTCATTTATTCTAGTTATTCCCAGGGCGGCTATGACCTTGCCGAAACCGAAAAAGAAAATTTTAAGACGGTAAAAACCGAAAGACGTCCTGCCGCTGAAGTCACGCTAGAGGGGGAAACGGCGCCCGAGGTATCGGCGGCAAAAGATTATAGCGCTTGGCGAACCATAAAGCCCACCGCCTGGATCCCCTCCATTTTATTCGTGCCCAATGGAGTTCAATTTGGAATTTGGATTCCAGGCTTCGATATTTCGCAGCGCCACACCTACAATATTACCGGCGGTTATGACACTCGTGGCCTTCCCTTCGCGGATTTTAATTATCAGTACCGCTTTGCCAAGTCGGCTTCCCTTGCTGCTGACGCCTATTACTTACCCAGCTACATCATTTCCTCGCAAACCTTTTTCAAACGCTGGGGAGTAAGCTTCGGCATCGGAGATCAGTTTTTCGCTTCCCTTCCCTTCTTACAGTTAAGCGCCATTTATCGAAGAGTAGAAGCCGTGCTCAGCGCGACAGCGAAGGTTTCAGTCGGTCTGCAACTATCCGCTTCCCAAAAGTGGAACATGAAGCGGCGTCCTTTATCGATTTCCAATATTAGTGGGACTTCCGCGTCCATAAGCCACTCTCAGTTTTTTACAGCGATGGGCAGCAGCGACAATTATTTTTCTACCGTAGCCATGCTCGACCAATATGTAGAAGCTCCCTGGTGGAGAGAGCACGTGTTCTACGCCGCGGCTCGACTGGGCTACACTTGGGGAACGGTTGCCTATAACAATTATTTCGATGCCGGTGGAGAAGTCCTCTTCTCACAGCAGCGAGGCACTTTTCTCAATCGCGGGTTTCAACCGCAGACCTTTCTCGCCCGAAGAGTGTTTAACGTGAACTTGGAATATCGTTTTCCGATCGCCGTCATCGAACGAGGCATCAACTATATGCCGTTCAAATTAAAAGCACTCCACTTCGCTCTAGTTTCCGATTACACGAGTGTGGATTCGCTTAACTTTAATAAATCTGAAAACAATCTTTTTAAGCAGTTCTATGCGAGCGCCGGAGGAGAGTTACGTAGTGAGTGGACTTTCGGTTCTTATCTTCCCTCCCAGCTAAGAGTTGGGGTATACCACGGCTTTGGCCGGTACGGCGAAAACGTCTATGTGGTTTTTGGCGCTGAATCGCTGTTTTAAAAAGGAGTCTTCCTCATGGCTCATGATTTAACGCTCTATCAAGGGGAAAGATCCAGCTCTTCTTGGCGGGTCCGATTGGCACTTACCTTTAAAGCAGTCCCCTATAAGGGAGTTCTGATTGATCTCTCCAGGGGCGAGGCTTCCACAGATTCGTATTTAAAATTAAACCCCATGGCGCAAATCCCTTGCTTGGTGGTTGATGGATACGCGCTAAGCGAATCGATGGCAATTTTGGAATGGCTCGAGGAAACTTACCCCACCCCTCCACTGCTCCCCAAAGCCCCTTTGGCCAGAGCTCAAGTCCGTCAAATGGCGCTCGCCATTGTTGCTGGCACTCAGCCTTTGCAATCTGGCGGAGTATTGCGTCGCCATTCCGACGACAAAATCGAACAACGAAAATTTGCGCAATATTGGATAAAGCGGGGATTAGAGAGTTTTGAAGTATTATCCTTGCGGACTCGGGGCGATTTTTGTTTCGGGAACACCATCACAATGGCGGATTTAATGTTGCTTCCCCAAGTTGCTAACGCGGTCCGGATGGAAGTGGATATTTTTCATTTGAACGGGATTCAGAAGATCGTCGAGAACTTTAAAAAAGCGCCCGTGTATTCGGCCTCTTCTCCGCCACCCGGCAACTAATCGTGGTTTGTGTAATCTTGTTCTTTCAAGCAATCGAGAATATTTTTTGAATATTTAATATGAGACTCGCGGGTATATTTTACCGTGGTGTAAAGCTGGGCTAGATTTTTTACGCCAGATTTTTCCACCAACTCTTTGAGGTCGGGCATACTCATGTATCGGTTCCAACCATTCACATCGCGCTCCTGATAGATTCGATTAATATCATCCGTAGAATAGTCTTTGTAGGTGTCTCTATGGATAATTCCTTCTAAAGGAAGTCGATCGCGTGGTGATGGGTTTTCATTGGGATAGCCCATCACAAATCCCGCGACGGGAACAACGTTGTCAGGACACTTCAATATCTTTGCGATCTGTTTGCAGCTAGCAAGCGTGGTCCCCATGTAGCAAATGCCCAGCCCTTCGGCTTCAGCAGCGAGAGCCGCGTTCTGTGCAGCAATTACAGCATCGATGCCACCGATCATAAAGCTCATAAAATTATCAAAGTTATCTTCGGCCTCGCGCTCTTTTAACCAAAGCCGCATACGATGGAAATCGCTACAGAAGGTCATT
>JBBQIT010000566.1:0-2601 GCA_038325205.1 Bdellovibrionota bacterium | reverse complement strand
TGCGAGAAAAGCATCGCCTTTTGCCCGGTTTTGACCGGCATCGGCCATCTGTTTTTCCTGGGCTTTTTTCTGAATGCCCATCATGACGTTACGCATTTCATCTTGAGTCAAACGGGGCGGGGTTCCTGAGATAGCATCGCCAATCGCCATGGCCACCACATCGACATCAACCTTTAAATTCTGCTCTTTTAGGCCTTGGCCTACTTGAGTTCCTACGACGTAGCTAAACTTCTGTTCGTCCGTTTTGAGTTCCACGTTTTTCTTTCCTCCCGTTGTGCAGGAGACCAATAACATTAAAGGGGCTACCAGGGTGACTAGGGCGTGTGATGGTTTCAAGTGCTCTC
This sequence comes from Bdellovibrionota bacterium, assembly GCA_038325205.1. Lineage (GTDB taxonomy): Bacteria > Bdellovibrionota > FAC87 > UBA2466 > UBA2466 > JBBQIT01. The sequence goes on along the minus strand of JBBQIT010000566.1, from coordinate 2,257 downwards.
TCCCAAAAAAAATTGAAGATTATCGTATGCCAACTGAGTCGTGCGGGCAAGCCAAAGGGCAAAAAGGCTTTTCAATCCCGTTTCGGCTCCGGTTTCGTTTGAAGAGGAAAGAAATTGCCAACCGCCTTTCATTAAACCGATAAACCATTGGTATAATTAATGATAAATACTACCCCTTCTTGTGGTTCACAGTGTGAACAAAACTCCTACCAATCCAACAAAACCCCGACTTACGAATCGATGCGAGCTGGAACGACGAGAGCTCCCTCTCTATAATGCCCTCTATCGAACAAAAGTTTTAACCGTGTCTGAGAGGTAACTATGTTTATGCGAATAAGCCGAGTTCTAGTCCCGATGTTTGTGGCGTATCTGCTGTCTGGATGTGGCGCGAGCTATAACGAGTTCGAGACGTACGTATCTCATTTTAGCTGCAGCACCGTAGACTTCGTCAAGATGACGCAATCCTTGGAGACGCTAAATTCCATGGGGAAACTTCAATCAGACGATATTAAATTGATTTCCCTATTCGAAAAGTTGGACCAGAAGATCGTCGAGCAATGTCCGCTCCCTTTCCGGGAACAATGTTCCCCTGGTCACGTGGAATCAAAAAATGACCATGGAGGTACGATCATCATTAAAGATCATGAATTTCTCGACGGTCCGATCTATTCGTTCGGCATAAAAGCGATCGTGAAAACGAATCGGCCTGATCTCGGGCATCCTAATCGGCGTCCCATTGTATATCTGTATAGCGCCAACAAAACGGTCGCCACTGCCGATTGTTATCGAGATATGGCGGCGCACGCCAAAAGAGGGCTAGAGTTGGTTCCCAGTCGTAATCTATCCGTCGAGGAAACCTTGGATAAAGATCTCGTGATTCATATTTCCAAAAATATTGCAGGCCCGAAGGTTATTCGCGACGCTTCGACCAAACAAGTCGAGCTAGCCAATAGTCAGATGAGTTGCCGCTTTCACGTCAGATATTTGGAGCCCGAGTCTTTCTTTGGCCTGAGCGATCCTTGGTACGTCGTCAGCGCCCAACGAGTTCGGATAGCAAGGACGGAGCTCAAAGACAATACCATCACCTTTTATGCCTATTCGACAGATTCACAAATAGTGAAGTTAGAATGCGAACTGAAAAACTCGGTGAAAGATAGTCATCTGTGGGAGATAGAAGATCTCGCTCAAGATGGCAGACACAAAAGACTAAGTATCTCCCACTTCGACGTGGCACCCGCTAAATAGGGGCCGGTTCCGGGTATCGAAGCGACGATAGAAGATTCTCTCGTCCCACTCAGGGTTCAGTAAGAAACTTTAGAAGGTCCCCTGTTTGTACTGCTCGCTAAAAGTATCCGGATTCTACCTTCGTCTCGGACTCGCTCTCGATTTCTGAGGATTTCCGAAATCAACCCTATTCCACGATGACCGCCCACGAATTGATGATGGTGACGGCGCGTGGAGCCGGAATTTTCAGATCTATATTTTTAATAGTCGACACGCTGGAACAAGGGGAGCCGAATTGGGAAAAAAGGCTGTAACGACTTGCTCCCGTAACCGGATCGACGGACGAAGAGCTGCTTTCAGCGCAGGTGGGAGTTACGTTAACGCTAACTCCGGGGATTACTTGTCCCAGCGTTTTAGCTGCGGCCATTTGCGATTGGTAGTCAGCCAGTGATTCTACTTTAAAACCGAATTGAATCGCGCAAGCATTTAAAATATCGAAAGAGAGAACGGCCTGTGCCGTGCTGCCGGCATTCTGCACGCAGGAATTAAAGCCGGTGAGCGATTCGGCAACAGCGATCTCATTTACGCTAAGAATGATAAGAATAGAAAAGAAGAGCCCAAACTTCCGCATACGTTCCTCCAACTCAAGCCTACCTTAAGATTGTGCTGAAAAAATGACTTAGCCCATTCCACGCCATGGGTCCAAAAAAGAAAACGCAGTCAACTTTTCCGTGTTATAGGTGCTCGCAGTTGGAGCTAAGGAGGAAAGTTGCTGCGCGGACACTTTCGTAAGCATTGGCTATTGCTATGTATTTTTGGATTCGTTTTTCCTTTTCTGCCCCCACATACTTTTGCTGGCAAATCCTGGGACGAAATTGTAGCCGATTGTGCAGGGGTAGTCAGTCAATCGCGCTTGAGGCGCACAGGCAGAGCGCTAGACTCGGATCACTACCCCATCTCTCAAAGCCAAATCACCCCCTCCAACATCTATCGAACCATCCTCAAGTTAAGAGACGCAAAGAAAAATCTCGAC
>JBBQIT010000565.1:0-2603 GCA_038325205.1 Bdellovibrionota bacterium | reverse complement strand
TTGCCCAAAGTAGTGTCGAGGGATGCCCAAACATCCATATCCATAGGATGGCTCAAGGAGAGATCGTTAATTTTCACATTAAGGTCTTTGACCTGAGAGGAGAGATTCGTCTTTTCATCTTTATAAGAAAGCAGTGCATTGGTGATATCGACGTCCAGCTTCGATCGGATCGCAATGCTCGGAAGTTTCGGCATCCCAGAACCCGCGCCTCCCGCAGCCGGAGTGTTGGCGTCCGGGGCGGTGCCTTGTGACTTCACCAGCGTCATTACATTTAATTTTCCGGTCTTGTCTTTCCAAACGCTTAGTTCGGGCTGTTTCATCGTAAACGTCACCGTAGGAGAGCCGGTAAGCACCGATAAGAAAGGTACATGCAAGTAGACGTCTTTAGCCGAGACCACTTTGCGCCCTTTTGCGTCGCTTAGGGTAAAGCCCTCTACATTTACTTTCACCTGCCCCCACAAAGAGAGCGAGAGCTTTCCCAATTCCAATTTTCCGTTGATGTGCTCTTCAGCGGCTTTAACAATCTTGGGGCGGTAATCATCTACGTTAACCACCAGCGGAACGACAATGGCCGCCACCACCATCAACCCCATTAGCCCAACAAACACGTAACCAACAATCTTCAGCACTTTCACGGATACTCCTTTGGAAACCCACACTTTAAGGCGCACATCATACTGAGGGGGGGATCCCGATGTCAAAAACCGAAGCGTTTTTGTGTTGTAGTGAGGACTCGACGTAACGTCGTATAATCTTACTTCCGTAACATCTTAGGGCTAACCTCTTCGCCTGACAGGCTAATTATTGCCCTATCGGAAGTATCCGCCGTTGGTAATATCGAGGACCGAACCTGTAGAATGGCGACTTTCCTGGCTCAGTAAAAACCAGACCGCTGAAGCTACCGCTTCCGGGGTAATACGGTCTTTGAGCCGTTCCGATTCGGCAAACTCTTTGAAACGCCAGTCGGGGATAAGCTTAAGCATAGGGGTTTCGACAATTCCCGGCGCCACCGCATTCACCCTTACCCACGGGGCTAAAGTAATCGCCGCCGATTTTGTCAGACCGAGAAGACCTGCTTTCGACACCCCATAAAGCGCGTCTGAGCTTCCCTCGAAAGCGGAGATAGAAGAGAGATTTACGATCGACGCTTTGGTTTTTTGCTTGGTCCAGATTCGACCCCAAAATTTAGTGAGATGAATCGCCGACATCAGATTCGTATTCAGAACTAACGTCATGTCTTCTAGTTCGTAGTCGAAAATATCTTTGCCCAAATAGATTCCCGCATTGTTCACCAGGGCGGTAATGGTGAGACCCGATGCCTTCGCGGCTTTGCCGGTGGCTTCACTTAAACTCTCCTGTCCGACATCTCCTAAGACGGGATAGACAAGAGATGTCGGAAAACGCTTTCCCAGATCCAAAGCCAATTTCTTCAGCGCTTTTTCGTTGTTATCAACAGCGAGAACCCCAAGCCCTTCACGCAATACCCTCTCACAAACCGCCTTGCCGATTCCGCCAGCCGCTCCGGTGACAATAACCCCTTCAACGCTCTTTATTTTCATCTGATTACGGTAGACCAGACAAGTCCCGTGGACAAGCCGAGCCTAAAAGAACGCTTGGTTCACGCTCGAGTGAGCTGGTACAAGTAGTCTGGTTCAATCGACGGACGAAGTGACTATGCCCACGCCTTTTAAAACCGAACTCTGGTCCAAGCGCTCCAAGGTATTGCTCGCGATCGTAGCGCTGCTCATCGCGATTCTGCTATGGGTGGTTACCACGAAAAAGCCAATGCCCGAGCTTACGACCGAACGCCTCAGGGCCGCGAAAGCCCTCTGGGCGCAGCATGGCCCTCATAATTATTCGATGGATGTCGCCATTAGTGGCGTCCAGCACGGACGGCATCATATTATTGTTGAAAAAGGGCTCGTGGTTTCTATGACTACCGACGGTAGTGAGGTCCCTAAGTTAGCTTGGGAGTATTGGAATGTCGAAGGGATGTTTCGCTTCTTATCGGAAGAGATGTTGCAATCTCACACCGGAGGTTTTGGATCGGGAGATCCGGAAAAGATTTTTTTGGCTGCCGATTTCGAGACGACGGAAGGTTATCCTAAAGAATATCTTCGGCAGGTCTTTGGCGCGAACGCCACCATCCATTGGGTCGTTTCGATAGAAAGAAATTAGCGAAGGGCCAGAGGATCTTCTTCGGTGAAGCCTTCCACTTTAAAAGGGGTAAGCTTCGGTCCTGGAGTGAAGACATCAACAAAGGGAAATTCCCAAATCAAAACGTCTCCCTTTTTTAAAGTCAGATGGTTCATAGCCAAGCGTTCCTGAACGTTGCGGACTCGACTGCCATCTTGGGCATCATATACGATCTCTCCGCCCACCGCCGCATGCAGATTGCTTCCAAAACTATACGGCGTATCTCGCCATCGATTCATAAAGCTGGTTCCCACCACCACAACACGTTTGGCATTGAACGAACTTTCCCCCTTCAAGTGAAACAGCGGCTCACGCCAACTGAACCGAGGGGAAGCCATCAGAAACCAGCGCGGGAGCTGCGACAGATAGAGCAAAGTGTCTTGGAAATAGGGATATTGGTTTTCCAC
>JBBQIT010000564.1:0-2614 GCA_038325205.1 Bdellovibrionota bacterium | reverse complement strand
CGTACCTTTCAAAGTGCAGATAGTTTTAAAGGCAGTGTGGAAGTTCCCGGCGATAAATCCATCTCGCACCGAGTGCTACTCTTTGGAGCCATGGCTCAGGGAAAGACGAAGATTACTGGCCTTTCTAAAGGCGAAGATGTTCAAACTACTGCCCGCTGTCTCCAGGCCTTAGGAGTCAGTATCACTAACACTTCAGAGGTCGTGACTATCGAAGGCGTTGGACTGAAGGGATTCAAAGCTCCATCGGGGCCATTAGATTGTGGGAATTCGGGCAGCACCATGCGGATGCTAATGGGGCTTCTTGCTGGGCAATCGTTTACTTCGACGTTAACCGGTGACGAGTCGCTAAGTCGACGTCCCATGGACAGAGTCTGGGCTCCGCTTCGCCAGATGAATGGGCAGATCACCTTAACTAATGAGCGCTTTGCTCCTTTGACGATCGAAGGAAAGAAATTGCGCGGGATCCAGTATTCGCTTCCCGTGGCGAGCGCTCAAGTTAAGAGCGCGCTCCTCATCGCGGGATTGCTCGCGGATGCCAGCACCCGATTAACTGGAAAAATCAAAAGCCGAGACCACACGGAAAAACTTTTGCCCTACTTTGGGGTTGTGGTTCAAGACGACGAGTATGACATCACGATTGGCGGGGGCCAGAAGTTGCGTGGAGTCACCTATGAAGTTCCTGGAGATCCTTCTTCCGCTGCCTTTTGGTTAGCGGCGGCTTGCGTGGTTCAAGAGGGCGCTGTCTCGATCAGTAAGTTGCTCCTGAATCCTACTCGGACCGGATTTCAAAATGTGCTGGCTCGCATGGGCGCTAAAATTGAAGAAGAGATCGTTATCGAAACGCCTGAGCGAGTGGGGAAAGTAGTTATAACGGGCGGGAAGCTTAAAGGCGTAAAGGTAAAGCCAGAAGAGGTCGCTTCCCTCATTGATGAAGTTCCCATGCTGGCAGTGCTAGCGACCTACGCGACCGGGGTTACTGAGGTCCGCGGAGCGGAGGAGCTCCGAGTGAAAGAGAGCGATCGGATTGAAGCGGTGGCGACCAATCTAAGGAAAATGGGTGCTGAAATTGAGACTTTTCCCGACGGCTTTAAGATTAAAGGGCCGCAAAAACTTACCGGTACCATTTTAGATTCCTTCGGGGATCACCGAATCGCCATGGCTTTCGCCGTGGGAGCCCTCGGAGCTTCAGGGCAGACCACGATTAAAAACTGCGACGCCGTTAATATCTCCTATCCAGAATTCTTTGAAACTTTGAAAAGGCTCTCGAGTGGGTAAGAGCGCTTTTATTCCGATCGCGGCGGTGATTGGGCATCCCGTAGATCACTCGCTGTCGCCTGCGACCTTCGCTCTTTTAGGAAAAAGACTCAAACGACCTGTGCTCTATACCCGGTTCGATGTTTCTACGGCGAAACTATCGTCTTTCTACAAAGAGGGACGGGAGCTCGGAGTCTTCACCGGCTGGAATGTCACTATTCCTCATAAAGAAGCGATCGCAAAAAAAGTTTCGAAGCTTTCTAAAGACGCTAAACAGATTGGTGCTGTAAACGTTGTTCATTTTTCCAAGAGTTCAGCCATTGGCTACAACACCGACTTCTTGGGCGTGCTCTCCACATTTAAGGAGCAAGGGACGAAATTGAAAGGGCAGGTTGCCGTAGTCTTTGGAGCGGGGGGAGCCGCTATGGCTTCCCTTTATGCCTTGGGGAAGAGCGGTTCAAAAACAGTCTGGATCGTGAATCGAACTCAAGCCAACGCCAAGCGTCTTTGTCACCGATTTAACAAACTCTTTCCGAAAACAGATTTCCGTTTTGTAGCTTCGGCCGCCCTTATCGAATCGAAGGTCGCTTGTGTGATCAACGCCACTCCGATTGGGTTAAAAGGGTTCAAAGGTCACTTTACGTTTCCTCGCGTTTTTGCGCCGAAAGCTTTGGCGTTTGATTTGCTTTATGCCGAACAGACCCCATTTTTAAAAGAGGCAAAGCGCCTTCGGCTCAAGACGGTGAATGGCTTAGATATGTTCTTATGGCAAGCCATTGCCACCTGGGAGATTTGGTTTGGAAGAGTGCCGAACGCGTCAGTCGTAAAAAGACGACTGAAACTAGATCTGTTAAAAAAGTCGTAGAAGGAGAAGTCATGGCATTGCGGTATCTAACAGCGGGTGAGTCTCATGGAAAAGGGCTTCTTGGAATTGTTGAGGGTCTTCCTTCGGGACTCGGCATTACCGCAGATTACATCCACGGCGAATTAAAACGTCGCAAACTGGGTTATGGGCGAGGCAATCGACAAAATATTGAAGACGACGCGGTAGAGTTTATGTCTGGAGTTCGCCATGGCTCAACGCTTGGCAGTCCCATCTCGCTTCTCATTCTAAATAAAGATTTCAAAGCCTGGGGAGAGATCATGCAGCCGGAGCCTTTCTCTGGCGAAGTGAAGCGAAAGCTCGAAATCCCTCGTCCCGGCCACGCCGACTTGGTCGGGGGGTTGAAGTATCGTCATTCTGACATGCGAAATGTGCTGGAACGATCCAGCGCGCGCGAAACCACCATGCGGGTTGCCTTGGCCTCGGTCGTACGAAAGTTTCTGGAAGACTGCGGAATTCATATCGCAAGTCGGGTGA
>JBBQIT010000563.1:0-2615 GCA_038325205.1 Bdellovibrionota bacterium | reverse complement strand
AGATGAAAATGATCGGATAGCCACCACTGAACTCGTCAAAAAACTGTCTCCTGCGACACTAGAGGTGCTAAAGAAAAATTATCTGGCTGGAGGTCGCGATAAAAAACTTATAGATGACGAATTGATGTACGCAATTTTAATCGAAGACCGGAACCAGAGCGAACAAAACTTAATTTTACTCTCTGAGATATTTAAATGGGTTGCCAGTCCAAAACCGAATGGCCCCGATGCTGACGATTCCGTAGCGCTGGAGGTCTCTCGAGGAATTCTACACTACTGGCACGACAATGGATTTCCGAAAGGGGTCTCAATTCCGACGGAAGTGTTGAAAGAGTCTTTTAACGATCTTAAGACTTCTTGGAAACTCCTCCAAGAATGGGCTCCTAAAACATACGTGCTCCAGCAATGGGCGGCGCTCTATCTGGATCCAAAACCTACTCCACCCGACGCGAAAACCTGGCCCTACCCCTGGCGATGGATCAAACCTAAGGAGGAAAACCTAATTCCAGGAAGGCCCCTTGGTATCCCCTCAGGTGGGCATACGAGGAGACCAAGTCCCACCGCTTTTGTTGTAGAGGAAATCAATAAATTGCAGGAGACCTCGTGGCTGCTTGAAATGGTTGAACTGAGGGGCGCGGCACAGGTTGACCGTGCGTTTGGGATGGAAACAGTACTCGCTTCCGATTTTCACAGAAAGTATCTCGAATGGAGGAATGTCTATAATCAATTCGGCGACAAAGGGTGGCTTCCTATGGCCATCCCGGACGTTGAAAAACTACCCAGCTGTCGAAGAGCGGCCTGGGCTATCGCCGGAAAGCTCGAAGACCGCAACAGTCATCGAGAGAATATCTACTCTCAGATTGTAAAGGAGTCTTGTGCGCCGGTAGCCAAGGAGGAGGTTACAGCTACCGTTGCGATGCTGAATGCCGGGGAAGCGGCAAACGAATACCACTATAGATTGAATTTCAATGAATCAGTATATGAACAGCTCCAAGTGAACCAAAGTTATTTAAAAGACCTTATAAAAAGCAAAGAAATACTCGAGCGATGCGCTGATAGCTCACACGGAATTTTGCAATGCCTGGACCTTTCTGAAAAATATACTAAGACGCTTAAGAGGCTATGGTTAGCATCGATCAAAAAAAGAGATGGGCTTTCTTCTAAACAACCCTACAAGGAGCACTATGACGCCATTGAGCCTATTCTAACCTCTCAAATCAATTCGTTGGGGAGTCTATACGCATTTTTGGACCAATTTTCCAAGCCTGAGGAAAAGCAGCCAAAGGAGATAAAAACGACTGCTGTAAAAAAGTCGGAATCGCAGGCCGGATCTGGGCCTCAATTAGTATCTGATTTTCAAACAATCACCGGTTACACTCCGAGACTAAGAACCCAACAAGGCCCCGGGTGGTCTCCTCCCTCTGTCAACCCATCCATTCCAGACTATGGCGGGGCAAAATGGAGAAATTATGACTATAAAAGTCTTGGAAACCACTATCGAACCGAAATTTCCAAAGCGAAAACTCAAATAGCGGAGGAGCAAAAAAAGTTCGCGACCGATCTTCATACCAATCTGCAGCAGTTTACCGTCAAAGCGCAACCAGAACTCGAGCTAATGTCACGCACGAGTTCGGAGTTGCTCCAGGTTTCAAAGTTTGGAAATGAACAGTTCAACAAGTTTCTGTCCGAACGTCCTGGCATCAATTCCGACATTCGAGCGATCCTCGCCGAAGACTACGGCAAGATTCCTGAGCCATATCGAGCGAGACTTGAATCCGAGAAGTCGGATATGGAAAAGCTCGCCGAGACGATGGCGGAACTCGACAGGCGTGAAGAAAACGCCGGCCGGCTTAAGCACGGTCTTCCCGCTGACGCATCAATCGCCCCTCATCTTGCCAATCGTCTATCAACGAACATCAAAGATTCGATTTACAAAGTAAAGTTTCTGGAAGCGATGGCTTATCTCCATGGAAAGGGGGATGAGGGAACTTTACTAGGCAGTTTCGTCCACGGGCTTTCCGCAAGCTTTGCTCGTGACTACGCTACGATGGCGTCAATCCCAGAGTTAGCGTTATCACTCAGCAAAGTAGGTGTTGTTCAGGATGCTTGGCAAGCTGGCACCGGAACGACCCTCGGTGGTGAAAAGCTGAACTCTACGGATCGAGCGATCGCGTTTGGCTCTTTACTGACTTTGGGAGCGGTGCACACAGTGACTGAGCTTCGCAGCTTTGCAAAGGCCGCCGGGGGCGCTCGCGGGTTAGCCGAGTTCGAAGAGGGACTGCGGCTTGCTGAGAAATCGCAAGAGGGTCTGAAAAAGGCCGAATTATATTTGAGCCCAAAGGCAAAGGTCGAACTACTAACAGACCCCGGAGGCGCCTATGCCCTTGGGCGAAATGTTGAAGGAATGTCTGCGAAGCAGGCTTCCGAACTATTCGAATACGGCAAACAATCTCAATTTACAGCAGGTGAGCTTGGACACATATCCGAGGGGAAAGATGGGTGGGCAAAATTCATGAATACCAAAGCGGCTGAAAACCACTTGGGGGAGAAAGCAACTGTAATAAGAGGCGCGAAGGGGGCTGATGAAACTTTCGTCACGACGAATGCGGTTGCAG
>JBBQIT010000562.1:0-2617 GCA_038325205.1 Bdellovibrionota bacterium | reverse complement strand
GTTTGTGGGTTTGATGTTTCTGCCACTCGTTTTTTTTCAAGCCTATAGAAGAACACCTCAAATTGAAAAAAGGACCCTTAGATTCTGCTTAAGTTCTTACCTGGACGCCTATGGATATTTTTTGATTGGGTCTTTGTTCTTGAAGAGACTCAAGCCCAAGTTCTTGGTCGTATTAAATGATCACTGCTCACAGCCCCGCGCCTTATTATTGGCTGCACGCCGACTTTCCATTCCGACCGGTTATATCCAGCATGCCCCAGTGACCCCAGAATTTCCTCCGCTAGAGTTTGATCACGTGTTTCTTGATGGGGACAATGCGAAAGAAAAATACAAAGTCGCAAATCCAAATTGCCGTATCCATTTAGTAGGGATTGCACGAAGAACTACGACCTCGACAGACTTTCTAGCAAAACAGGACAGTGATAAACCGAATGCGATTGGAATAGCGTTTAATCGATTTGACGCCGAGAACCTGATTGGGAACGTGATCGACGAAATAAATCATCACTTCTGTGGCATTAAGATCGTGATACGGCCACACCCGGCGGACTGGAGACGATTCAAAGCATTCAAGTCTATGGCGCGAGAAAAGAATGTTCTTTACTCAGCCCCTGAAGTTGAATCGTCTTGGAAGTTCCTTGAGCAACTGGAATTTCTCATAGGGGGTAACTCCGGAATCTTGCTTGAAGCTGCTTTTACGGGAATTGTTCCGTTGCAGTATGCGCCTCTAATCAAGGGGTTCGATGACTACGGATATCAGCAGGCAGGTGTGGTAATGCCTATTTCATCTGTGTCGGAAATTGAATCAATACGCAAGGATATGGATAAAGTTCGCGGGGATATCTTTCGAGCCCTAACTAAAATGGATGTCACTTTCGGATCTGACGCAGATGGAAAATCAGCCGATCTAACCGCTGAATTATTAAGAAGATGTGTAAGTGAAGCGTAATTTTTACCTCAGTCTTTTTCGAACTCTGAAAGGAATAAATAAGCGATGAGAGTATGGCTCGTTACCGTCGGGGAACCTCTTCCCATTCCGGGAAACAAGGACAGGCTCCACCGCTCAGGAATCTTGATCGACTATCTTCTCAATCAAGGGCACGAAGTCGTTTGGTGGGGATCTACCTTCGATCATTTCTCCAAGAAACATCACTATTCCGGTGACACCGTTCTCATGCCTCGACCGGGATTTAGGATGGTGCTACTTCACGGGTGTGGTTACCAAAGAAATGTTTCGCTAAAGCGAATGCAGGACCACCGTCAAATCGGCAAGAAGTTTGCCGCTGCGGCTGAAAAAGAGAGCCAAAAACCGGATGTGATCCTAAGCTCTTTTCCAACGATCGAATTGTGCGCCGAAGCGGTCCGCTACGGAAAAGAACACCACATTCCCGTTTTGTTGGATGTGCGCGATCTATGGCCCGATATCCTCGCAGACACTGCGCCGGCGCCCCTAAGGCCTGTGGCGCGCTGGATACTAAGTCCGCTTTTTCGTCTGACCCGAGAAGCCTTTGAAGGAGCTTCCGGAATTATCGGCATCTCCCCCAACTATTTGGAGTTTGGTCTAAAATATGCAAAGAAGGAAAGATCGTCGCTTCACTCCTTGCTTCCTCTGGGCTACAAAGCGGCGCCACCTCCTCAAATAGGGGAGCCCGAAACGGACTATGCCCGATCATTAGGAATTGATCCAAAACGAACCACCTGCTGGTTTGTAGGGACTTTCGGACGAACTTACGATCTCGCGCCCGTGATTGAAGCCGCACGGCGGTTTCAAGAAAAGGGCGACACTGAATTGCAATTCGTACTGAGTGGGAGTGGAGAGAATCGGCAGCTCTACGAAAAATTGGCCGCCGGTTTAAAAAATGTTGTCTTCACCGGATGGATCAACGGCGCTCAAATCGCGTATCTTATGACCGTTGCCAAAATCGGTTTTGCTCCTTATGTCACCGGCGCCCCCCAAGGCCTGCCGAACAAGTTCTTTGAGTACCTCTCCGCCGGAATCCCTATCATTTCCTCTTTAGAAGGCGAAGCTCAAGAACTTCTAGCCCAATACTCCTGCGGCATCACGTATCGTCCGGGTGACGCGGGGGATTTAGCGAATAAGTTGGCCCAAGCACTTGGTTCGCCTGATACTTTGAAGGAAATGGGTCAAAACGGAAAAATACTTTTCGAAGAACAGTTCTCGGCCGATATTATCTATCCGCGACTGGTTGCTTTCCTAGAATCTCACGCGACGAGACCCCAACGAATTAACGAGCCTGTTACACTAACGAAACTCTCCCCTCAGAAACTGGCCTATTAGCCCTATCCTCGGCTCGTTACGATTTCTTGGGCGCCCGGGGGCGGGAAAGCGTACAACGGCTCTACCCGGCGTGCCACTCGGCAAAGACGGTCCTCTGCAGACAATCGGTGCAACATATTCTCAACCCCGTTCAACGCTCGGTTTCGCGACACCAAGGCCGTCGCGGTAAGCACGAGTATTCTAAAATCCAATGCGATCGATTGGTGCTTCACGTAGAGGATGCCCAAGCGACTCTTCCAGGGGCGGACTCTCCGATTGTAGTCGATATCGGGGTCCGCACTGTCTTTAAGAATATCGTTCTCATCCGCAAACACGATC
>JBBQIT010000561.1:0-2620 GCA_038325205.1 Bdellovibrionota bacterium | reverse complement strand
AAAAACGCGTGGAAGCCTTCGCTTGCGAATTGGCTGCCCGTATTCGGGTTTGGGCTAAAGAAGGCGGCAAGACGCTGTGCGAAGTCATTGGTCCGGCGGAGGCTCCCCTTTCTAAAGTCAAAAATCTCTACCGCTGGCACTGCCTGATTCGAAGTGATTCGGTGCGAAATCTTCGCCAAATGCTAAAGACATCACAAGAGTACGTCGCCTACACAAAGACTCCGGTCCAATTCGCTGTCGACGTCGATCCCGTTAACTCGATTTAAACGGGCCTGCCTCGGCATAGCCGAAGGCGACGCCGGGCTAATCAAGCATTGAACAATTCGGCGGGTCGTGTTGAAATTGTAAAGGAGAGCAAAGCGCCCGATCGCGCCTGCTCAGAACTCCCCAATCAGGAAATTACCGTGAAAAAATACACCGCGTTATCTCTTCTGTTTGTCACTTTGCTTTCTTCCGGGGCCTTTGCTGCTGCCAGCATCTCGGACAAACCAGAAAACGTTTACGAGCGAAGTATCGAAGCGGTGGTCCGCCACAAAGAATTTTATAAAGCGGGAAAAATAGAAACCGGTTTTGTCGCTGGTGTGATGCCTTACGATTCCGTCATCAACCATTATATGTTAGGCGGACGTCTCGCCTGGCATTTTGCGGATCATTACGCTTGGGAAATTGCTGACGTCCAACTCGTATTTCCGAGTGTAAGTTCTTTCACGAATGATCTCATCACTTCCAAGGGCATTTCGAATTTACAGACGAATAAACTCCATTTTCTCGTCGCTACCAACTTCATGCTCTCTCCTCTGTACGGAAAGGTTAGAATTTGGGGCGCCAATGTCATTCACTTCGACACGTATATAGTGGCTGGTCTCGGATTCGCCAAAGACGATACTGCCCGTTACGGAACGAACGCTATGGGCGGCGCTCCTCAAGAAATTATTCTTCGCTCAGGGATCGATCCCATGTTCGATTTCGGCCTAGGATTCAAACTCTTCCTCAATGATGCCATGGCACTGAACCTTGATATTCGAGATTACGTGCTCTTCGCGCAAACCTATAACCAGACCCAGCTTAAGAGCAATTTCTCGGTTTATTTAGGCATCAGCTTTTTTATTCCTACCTTCGGCTAATCGACCGCTCCAAACGCTTAGTTTAAGCCATTCTATGGTCGTATTTTTGTGATGCGAGTCGACTTGCCATTTTATGGTTTCTGTCAGAAATTTTGTCTTTCCTGCGAAGTGAACCCGGGGGGGTTTAGCTTTGCGAACTTCAATATTGAGATACTTTCATCATGCAAGAACCTATAAAAGAATCGTTTCTCAAGATTATTTATACGACACCGCCGCGTATTTTAAAAAAGCCGCAACTGAGCGAACTCGTGCGCGTGTATGAAGACTTAGAAAAAACGTTACGTGATCTTAAATCCACGTACGGTCGGCACGATGGCGCTTTTCCGCAGATCAATGTCCGTAAGCTCATTAGCCAATTGTCGCGTTCTAAGAAGAAGTTGGAGCGCAAGATTGGAAATACGATCTTGCTTGAGAAGCAGCAGATCAAACGTCGTATTCGTCAGCTGACCAACAACATCACTCACCAAGACAATTAGATTCTGCCGCGTGAAACGCTCATCATTGGCCACATTTGCGAACGCCTTATCCAGTAAGGATCCTCTTTCCTGTTATTTATCGGTGACGGTGAAAATCCCGGGCGACTTTCGCGCGGAAGGAGTTCTTTCTTCGTCTATAATTTAGGAGCCGCTTGGAAACCCCTCGGGCGAGCCCGAGGGGCCCTCTTTGGGAAGGGACATTCCTCAGCGAATGCAGTAGGGAGCATCGCGTAAATTAGTATTGACCTTTTTTTCGCCTATTTTTCTCGGCGTCGGTATCGCGTTCCACAAGACCCATGGGACCCTCTTTTTTTGCGTGATAAGCAGGGGACGGTGGCCTCATCTTTCTCCCTTCCTCCGGGTCTCTCTTATGACTTGCACGAACCGCATGACGGACACGCCAGATACCCCAAAAAACCCATGGTAAAACTTCTTTAAGAAAGCGAGGTCACTATGGAAATCATTTCTTCCGATGATAGAAGTCTAATCACGTTGATAAAAGAGCGCGTGAAACGAGAAAGAAAAGAGCAGGCTCTTTTCTTTAGAAGGTTAGCTGAAGTCGACCGAAGAAAATTATGGGCCAAGATGGGTTATAGCTCTCTCTATGATTTTTGCTTGAACGAATTAGGATTGTCAGAGAGTACTGCGGGAAAACGGATTCAAGTGTGTCGGGTGATTCAAAAGTTCTCTTTCGTCTTAGAGCTACTAGAAAACAATAAAATCACGATGACTAACATCACTATCTTAGCTCCCTGCTTGACCTCGGCGAATGCCGAAGGATTATTTCAGGAAGCTCAAGGATTGGGCCGATACCGAGTGGAAGAGATAAAATGCCGTTTTGTCCCGAAGTCAGAGCCAAGAGATTCCATCACTCCCATTGCCAAAGTGATTGTCCAAGAACCTTCGCCGGAGAAGGCAACTTCTTCCCCTTTGGAAATAACTCGTCCCGTCGAAAGGGAAGTGACGCGGGTAAGAATCAGCTATGTCGCCAATGATTCCCTGGTGAAGCAAATGCAAAAG
>JBBQIT010000560.1:0-2624 GCA_038325205.1 Bdellovibrionota bacterium | reverse complement strand
GCTCCACGGCTCCCGGAAGCGGTGTGGATCAATCCACCGAGCGTGCTGGCAAAGGAGGCTCCCATACAATCAACTTAGACGGTAATTGTTCCCGGTGGCTGTCTCGAAATCATTGACACGTTCCGCTGGGTAAAAGTTATTTACCGCAGCCCAAAGAAAACTGCCGAGCAAATCCTCTGGATATTCGCCTTCATCATGAATCATCAAAGCCCAAGTTTTATTTTTTCGACCCAAACTGATGGCTAGCTGCTCATTCACCTTGGGAATGTGATAGCGGGGAATCATCTTCATGGTAGCGACTGAGTGCAGGAGATCAGGGGGGTAATCCAGAAGCATAATCTGATGGAACGCTTCTTTTGACACCTGCTCGAAAGCGAAAGCCTTCTTTTCAGTGAAAGGGAAAGTATTCCCTTTAGAGTCGATAGTGAATCTCTCCTTCTGAGTCGACACAATCAAATCGACTCCTTGGAATTCAAGCTTAAAACGGTCTGCCAAATTGATTCGTAAAGGGATCGCGGTTTCTGCTATGACGCCCGTCGACCAATCGAACTCTCGGAAGTGCAAAGTGCGCTTAGCCAAATCTCTTTGTAGAAAGATCCCGCTTAAATTCAAATGGAAAGGCCATTTGTCGCCGAATCCAATCTCCTTCATGGTGTCGTTACTTTGATCAAAGAGAAAGAGACTGACCTCTTGACCCAGGCTTAACTCCGACTTTTTTGATCTTGGGGATTGGGCGGAATCATTTTGCCATCCCGCGAATAAGATCTTTTGGCTTCCTGGTTGATGCACCAGTAAAGGCATTTGCCGAATGTCACCTGTCGTACTGCGTACGGGGCGAGTCGCGACGGTAAAAGCGGCTCCCTTTTCGGTCGCTTTACCTACGTCAGTAAATTCAAACGTATCGAGAAAGCGGCCGGTCTGAAAAGCGCGGTAAAATCTAAAGTTCGCGTTGAGGGCAACGACGCCGTCACCCACCGGAATGAAGAAACTGGGGATTCCCGTGACTCGATAGGATCGGGCTCGGCCTCGGGTTGGTTCCTCATAGAGCATCCAACGTTCCCCGTTCGGACGCACAATCCAAAGCTGTGAAGTCGGGATGGCATCTTCATTGACGTAATTGACCCAGCGGACGGTTATTTTGAATTCGTCGAACGGTACCAGGTCGACAGGCTTTCCAGGACTTCTGCGGACTCGATGTACGAATTTTCGTTTCCAGGCCTCAGAGCCGTAAAGGAACTCATTATAAGAGCTCTTCGTGAGATAGCTTGCCTCATAAGTAAAGACTTTGGCTCCGGCGGTAGGAGTAGACGAGGGATCATTCTCCTCTCCTAAAGGCATGACATCGAAACGATAACGAACACTCTGTTGGTCGGTGTAATAGAGGCCTTCTTCGAGTTCCTCTTTTTTTAGATGAAAGCGAGCTCGGATGACCGAAGCGAAATCTTCCGTAAGTGGAAAGTATGATTTGGCGTTGGGGATATCGAGGTCGAAAGTTTGGCCGCAGGACGCACTATCTGCAAAAGCCGCCACCAGTAGGACTATTGAGGCGAGTAGGACGTTTGTCCGCACCCTCCGAGAAACCGCTTTTACTTCCACTTCCGCTTCAACCATAGCTACAAAACCACTCTTTTTCCTGCTTGCGCGATTAGGGCGGCCAAAATGCTACATCTAAAAATTCAGATCAAGTCCCATCTTTAGGACCGATACGACACTTGATCTTTAAAGAGCGTTCAGATACCTGAGGTGGCACAGAAAGGTCGATATCTTCGGAAAGTCGGGGAATACGACAATAGTTCAAGAGGGCGCTTAGATGTTGTTGCGGTATTTCACTTTAATTACCTTATGCTTTTCTTTATGCCCCTGTTTCGCGGAATACGGTCGCAATTATGGCGCCGAGGCGGCTGCGAGAGATCGCATCCAACAACAACACGTCAGAGATTCCATTAGCCGGCAAAATGCGGCTAACCGGATCCAAGAACAAAACGTTCGAGATTCCATTAGCCGGCAAAACGCCGCTAACCGGATCCAAGAACAACACGTTCGAGATTCAATTAACCGGCAAAACGCGGCTAACCGGATCCAAGAACAACAGGCTCGAGATAGTATAAATCGACAGAACGCCCTGAATCGGTCTTCTTACCCCTACGGCGGGAGTTACTATGGGGGCTCAATTCAACGAAGCGCTCCGGGGTTTGTGGTACCCCAACAATACTATGCGGATGGATTTTCCGAATTCTCAGACTCCGGCCAGCCCGAGATGATTATCATTGGTCCTGGACCGCGAATGGTTTCCCCACAGGCCCCACCCAACAGATCTTATCCTAGCCAACCGCAACGAATCCAACCCAGGCGGCCCCAGCCCGAGGGCCGTGGATGGAAGAGTCCGGAGAATGGCGACGTACGCACCACAGGGATCGGCCCTCATCAGATCCCCTCGTGGGCGGATTGGTATCGCATCCGGCCTGATGGACAGGGAGGAGAGATCCTCGAGCTCGATCCGGCGGAAGATCCGAAAGAGGTCGCGCGTAGAGAGGACGAACGCAAGAAAGCATTTTTGGCCAGTCGTGAGGAAAGACTGAAAGCAATCGACGCCGATGCCAAAGGTTTTCACAATGATTGGGTCA
>JBBQIT010000559.1:0-2625 GCA_038325205.1 Bdellovibrionota bacterium | reverse complement strand
GTTAACGACTCTCTCATCCTGAGCGTTCACCAGTCCCCCAACATCCCAATTTCGTAGTGCGGGTCCCTAGTGCACTGTTGGTGCCAACAGCAAGAATACGCGCAACTTGTGAATATCGTTCAAAACAGGGGGGTGACAATTTCCGTCTAACTTATGTCTGTCTGTCTAAACCTTAGACACTCAAGATTATGTCGGTAAGAGTTGGTAAGGATTTACGGCTACTTAACCCGGTGTCGATCTTTTTGACAGTGTGTCAAAAGTTTAGACAGTGAGGCGTTTTCAAAAGTCCGTGCATCTAAATGGCCGTTTTGCTATAGGTTCTGGCCTCAACGGTTGGGGGCGAATCGCATGTTTTTGAGTGGAGTGTTGAATGGTCCCGTTGAAAATTGCTGTGGCTCTCATCCTAGGTCTTACGGCCGTGGTATCGAATGCCGTCCCTTGGTTTGAGGACGACGAAATCGAATTCTTAAGAAAGATCAATTCCTATGAGGGCGATCCCATGGGAGAGACCCATTTCATTAGAAAGTACGGCGAATGGTTGATGGCCCGGCCAGTTCCTCCCTCGGATCCCTCTCCAGAGCACTTGTCGCGATTGAGCGGCCTAACCCAAGAAGCGGCTCGCACCTACTATAATGAAGGAAGCCAAATGCGAGGACGGTTCATCCTAAACTCGCTAGCGATCGAAAAAGCCAAATCGGAAGACGAAAGAGCGAAGCTAGAGGCTGATCAGAAGAAATTTTCTGACGACGCTCGATGGGCATGGGATTACTTTTTCTCCCCTGTTACCACACTACACCTCGTCGACCCCAAAATACCCCGTTTTCGGCAAGGCATCCCCAAGAGTTGGGCGCTAGAGGTCTCGCTCACGCCCTGGGCAGACGGCTATACCCAAAGAAGAACCAACATCCGCCGTTTTGCCGAGCTATTTCCCATTATTAAACAACTTGTGATTTATCGAGTGGTAGCGGGCAATGAAGATGGGCAACGCGAGGCCTTTTCAGAGTTTTTCGGGAATGAAGCATTGGATTCTTTTCCGAGCGTCACTTTGGCTCACCCCGTGGAGCATCGCAATCTACGAAGAACACTTTTTTACTACGATACTGACGCCCAAATCATTCAAACGGTCTTAGCGTCGGACCTTTCCCATCGAAAAGTGTTTGCCCTGGAAGGCTTGGCAATCAATGGAGACCTCTTGATCGAATCACTGCTCATAGGGCGAGGGAATTCCAAAATCTCTGATCTTAGGGAACTTAACCTCTCCAATGACAATGTTTCAGACAGAGGAGTTGCGCTTCTGGCGTACGCGATTCAAGCGGGGCATCTTCCCTACTTAAAAACAATAAGCCTAAGGTTGAACCGGATTACTTACCGGGGCGTCGCAGCTCTGAATAAAGCCGCGAAAGAAAGGGGTCTGATTTCGGTAGATCTCACCGACAACGATTTATTCCCCGATTGCGGATCGCGTTTCGCCCAGTGGAAAACTTTCTTTGGGGGCGGACTCCACCCCTCGATCAAGATCCCAAAATAGAGGTACGACTCATTCGGGTGCCACGAGGTAGCTCGATACGATCGTGCCATTCATCGGGACAAGGGATGATTTTTCTATCTTTGACGTCGAACAAAGCAAGCGTCACCAGACCGTTGCAGGCAACTTCGCCGGATTCCCCGTAGATCTTCTGCTCTAGTTTTACCAATTTCTTCCGATATTGGAGGACCTCAGAGACTACCCGGACTTTTTCTTGAGCCCGTAGCTCTTTGCGAAAGCGTACGTAGAAATCGATAACGATGAGCCCTTTGCGTTCTTTCTCGGCGTACTCCCGACCAAAGCCGCTTTCATCGCCCAGGCTCCACCGAGCCTCTTCAAAGTATTGAATGTAGTAGACGTTATTGACGTGTCCGAATACGTCGATTTGGCTATCCTTAACCACAGTTTCATAGATGAACTTCTTCGCCACAACAGCCCTCCGCAATAGATGCCCGCCAGGTTAGCCAGCTTCGTAGGAATTTCAAGAAGATCCGACATGAGCCAGGTCTGTTGTTTTAGCCCCTTGTGCTCAATTTGGTTTCGGATACACTGCGGGCCGCATGAATAAGCCAAAGCTAACCCTACAGACCACTACCCTTTGGGAGTACCCTTCCCAGCATTACGGAACCACGATGCAGGGGAGTAAAGACTATAAAGGGGCCACTCCTTCCTATGTGATCTGGAATCTCCTCGAACGCTATACTCGAGAAAATGACATCGTCCTAGACCCCATGTGTGGAAGCGGGACTACCTTTGATGTTTGTAAGGATTTAAAGCGTCAGTGCTTGGCTTATGATTTAGTCCCGTATCGCGACGAGATAAAGCAGTCGGATGCGAGGTCATTGCCGCTTAAGAACGAAACCGTCGATTTTGCCTTTATCGACCCGCCCTACTCGACTCATATCGAATATTCCGATCACACGAAATGTATCGGAAAGCTCGACTCCAAAACGCCGGAGTATTTTGAAGCGATGGATAAGGTGATCGGAGAGCTCTATCGCGTACTCAAAGATCGCAGGTACATGGCGCTTTATGTTTCTGATTCCTTTAAGAAGGGACAGCCCTTCTCGGCATTGGGCTTCGAGCTGTACGCCATGCTA
>JBBQIT010000558.1:0-2631 GCA_038325205.1 Bdellovibrionota bacterium | reverse complement strand
CTTTCGATAGAGATCTTGCTCCCCACGCCAAAACGTTTCTCTCTCTGTACGAACTACGTAATCCATGGAACCTCCGTTTGAGGCCCACTATCGCAAATGACTTTTTTGGATTCTAGGTGGGGTTCGTGAAGCGCTCACTCTACTGCGACTAGCGGAAAGCCCAACCAAGCTCTTGCTCCGTAAACTAAACGATCCGAGGTGTGAGGCGTCGGCACCAGTTTCTGCACTCGCTCGTAACCGATGACAGGTTCGATATCAGATTGAATCCCTGTGTTGTAAGTAGTGGCGTAAGAGATCTCAGGGCTCAACAGGCCTAAAATGAGAGCTAGCAAAGGTACGACGCGACGAACCATAGGGAACCTCCAGTGACTTCTATAGTTCGGACGAAAGCCCTAAGATCTTAAAAGCATGACGCGTTAAAGCACCGAACGGATGCAGGATAGGGTTCCGCTATCTGCTTGGCTTTCAAGTCCAACCGAAAGCTCGGCTTAAATGAGCCCCTTTTCCCCCACTTCGCGCGTGGGTTAATGAGGACAATATGTCCTCATAACTGAGGGGACGACAATGACTAAGCTTTTTAAAAGTTTTTTAGTAATAGCGCTATTGATACACGGTGGATCAAGCTTGGCCGATGAGCGCGCCGATGAATTTGATAGGCTTGAAGCTTCTTCTTCGGATGGTTTTGTTCCCGCTGCTCGGGTCATCAACAACATCCATCCTTTGTTTGTTCGCATGGCTACCCACTACAACATGCGCATTTATCAGAAGGGAAACCAAGTCGCGATTCAGATCGATCTCAAAAATATTGGAACTCTCGCCGGCTTCGGTCCTCACATGTCGGTGAACTTAAAAGGCATCGGATATTTTCCTGATGCAGCGATGTATCCTTACTGGGGTGGCAACGTCTCTAAAGCGAATACGATCTTCCCCGGTGATTTGGGATACATTCCTCTCACGCTTCCGGCAGGAGTCCGAATCCTTCAAGGACAGGCGGTTGACGTTACGATCACCCCCGCAGGACAAAGTAACTTCCAGCAATTCGGGGGAACGATGATCGGATGCCCCAAGGGAACTCTCGGATGTGAATAAAAGTCTGAACTACCTTACTGATGAGATACCCACTTAACCTAGTGGGTATCTTTTTTTTACCGCGCTTGTAGTCATCACTGCTGACAAAGGAACCGCGTCAGTCTGCCCCCAACCGACGAAATGCGTCGATTCGCCGAGCCCAATGCGTTGACCAGACGACTACTTCAATCTATTCTAAAATTATAATCATTACCAAAGTTCATCTGTTAAAAAGGATTATCCTGAATGCCATCTAAAGACGTTGCTCTGTCTACTTTGTCCAACGTTCCACGACCAATCAGAAGAAAAAGGGACAAGGATTCTACCAAAAAAGCGCTTTTGGATGCTGCTGTATTAGTTTTTTCGGAAGTGGGCTACGAATCCACTACGACTCGTGAGATCTCTAAGCGAGCAAAAATTTCTGAAGCTTTGATCCAAAGATATTACGACGGCAAGAAGGGACTCTTTCTTGAAGTCATGCATCGCTGGATGGAAGAGAAAGAAAAGGACAGATTAGCCGCTATGCCTTTGGCGGGTGATTTGAAGTCGGATTTGGAGCAGGTTTCTATTTTTTTGTTTCGGCATCATCAGACTCAAGCGGACCTGATTAAAATTGTGATGGCTCGCGCGATGATTGAGACCGAATTGGCGAAAGCATTGGGCAAAGCTTCCGCAGAACAAGACTTGCCTCTATTCATTGAACGACTCAGACATTTTCAAAAAAAGAATGAGATCAGTCCTGACATAAACCTCGAACAACTGGGCCACGCCTTTTTAGGTGCTAACTTCTCTCTCGCCTTTCTCGCGGTCGAACTTTTTGGCTTTGATCGAGAGATGGCTAACAACGCCGCTAAACAGCTCTGCAAGGTTATGGCGGATGGCTTAACGAAACGTTAGATTGCCGAATCACCTCACCAATCCTTTACCGTTCTAAGTAGTTTAATCTATTCACTTTCTCCGGTTTCTTGTCCGGGCCCAAATTGACTCAATGCGTTAATTTGTGCTATGAAGCCGCATGTTTAGAAATTCCAGAACTCTCTTAGCGGTCATCTTATTCTCTTTTCTCAAGGCCCAAACGGCCTGGGGTGCCGGCGAACTTCAAGAGGCCATCGCCATTTTTGAGGATTTCTCGACGGTGAGCCGTCTCACGGACCATGAAGAGGCGGCGGTCGCCTGGTTGAAAGCCAAGTACGATTTCCACGCGGCTAGGACTTGGGCGAATGACCCTGGGCTGAAGTATCGGCGAGATGCGACGGGCAACTCGACGGTGGAGTTGCCTGCTACCGGGCGATTCAAAGGTCTCGCTGGCCCCACGGTCGCGGTTCAGGTTCACGTTGATATGTATGGTGCGGTTAAGGGAGTTACCAACGCAGGGGAGGTGAGACCTCATTTTAAAGATGGCGTAAAGCTCGAGACTACGGGCGGAAGATTTCAGGATAGATGTCGTGTGGCGGTCATTCTAAGCGACCGCCGTTTGTTTATCTGAGACAAGATCCTCTTTCAAGAAATTTAATTTGACGACGTCGATTCTGCTCCAATTTCTTGTTTGTTTTGACCAGCGCG
>JBBQIT010000557.1:0-2677 GCA_038325205.1 Bdellovibrionota bacterium | reverse complement strand
ACGGAGAGGGGATCTGATGTTCAGTTTTATTTCGTAACTGGGTTTGGCGATGCAGGGGGGACTGACCCCCACGGCATTTCGGCGAACTATCCTCAGTTCGGGAATATACCGGCGAGTGACAACAACGACGATAAAGGCATAGGCGCCAGAGTTTCGTTTAGCCTATTAAAAAATAAAGTGAGCTTCGGAGTTTCTGGATACCACTGCAGGTATTCAAGCCAGGCCGCTCCCGTGGCGAGCATGTGGATGTTCGGAACGGATGGACAGTTACGATTGGGAGATACAGAGCTTCGGATCGGATACATCTACATGAATGTGGGAATGCCTGATCCCATTCCAGGTTTCTTACGTGCGGGTTACTATGCTGAGTTGGGGCAGACTTTCGGAGTTTGGAAATTGCTGATGCGTGGTGGCCAGTCTCAAAATGACAACCGTGTCGTTCAAGTTACTGACGAAACGATTGTGGGAGGTGCCCTTTTGTACAAGCCAGGGCCGGTACAGTTGTCGCTAGAATACAGCCGTGACATAAATCATCTTCCGATTAAGATTAACTACGATTACGTCGCTTTTAGAGTAGTGATGGGGTTCTAAGCGCTTTTGGTCTTGATCGCGAAGAGTTTGGCACTGAGTGAGCGGGATTCTTTTTTTGAAGTGCTCTTTTCGGGAGCAGCGGTTCCCTTGTGGGAAGGCGTGAAAGCTTCTTTACAGATAGCAGAAGGGGAGACGCCTCGGGCGCCTACCAAAAACTGAGCGACTTCGCTTACCATCTCGCCGCTTCCACAAATATAGAAGTCGGTGGAGTGCCAGTTCCACGTAGTCGGCAAAGTCTTCAAGAAATCGGTAACTCGTCCTCGGAACCCTTCCCATTCAGAGCTGGGCTTTGATACGGCATATACCGTCTGCACTTTAAGGGCATCGAGATCGCTCTTATAAATCACTTCGTCATCGGTTCGAATGCCGACGAGGCAAAGAACACTTTTCGGTCGTTTGGCTTGGAATTCGGCCGAGTACATGATGGATCGCAGAGGCGCGATTCCGGTTCCTGTGCTAATGAAGCAAACCGAGCGGCCTCCTTCCTTAGGTTGGTATTGCATGTGTCCGAAAGGCCCAAAGACCTGAAAGGTATCTCCGGCGCCAAGCGATGCGAGATAGGCAGTGCCCCTGCCGCCTGCGACGTATTTCACGCAAAGTTCGTAGTAACCTTTTTTTGTGGCTTCGGCAGGAGCCGAGGCCAAGGAATAACAACGCTTTGCCGAGATTGGATTTTCTTTATTTCCCGGAACGACCACACTAATGAACTGACCCGATTGAAACGGCATCTTCTTGAGCGTTTCAAAGCGGAGACGAAATACCGTTGGCGTGAGCCAAGTGGTATCTGCGACCCGGCAGGTAAATTCTTTAGCGATCATCTAAATCGGTTCCGTTGTTAATGAGGTGAACAGCTATAAATGAAGCACTGAGCGTGCCAAGCCTGTAAGGCTAGCCAAGGCCTGGTAGGTAGCTGGGCAAATGGCGAACTTTTTGACAGGCCGCCTTCACATTGAGGGAATGGATTTAAGATTCAAGGGGGTAGGATGACTGATAGATCGTCAGTTGGGAGAGGTGTGCAAGCGGGTCGCGTAACTTCTTGATTTGGCTAAGCTAGAAAGGGGTTAGAGTCAGGAAATTCGTCAGTTTGTCCTTTCCCAATTTCCTTCAAGATATTACACTTTTTATTCAACACGGAAAAAAGAGATGGCAAAAAGAATCGGTGAATTTCTCGTTGAGTTGGGTGTTCTTACCGAAAAACAGGTAACGGAAGTTCTGCGTCACGCCAAAGCCACGGGCTTAAGGTTTGGAGAAGCCGCGGTTCACTTGGGAATGCTAAGAACCGAGACTGCGGTTCCGGCGTTAGACGTTAGTTACGATATCGACTTTTTTCATTTGAATCCGCGTTATTTTCCCGCCATCACGCGCGAGCTTTTGCCCAAAGAGACTGTCTTAAAGTACGGCATGCTTCCTCTCGGATTCAAGAATCATCCGGGGCTTCTTCGTCAGCGCAAATTTTTGAACTTAGGGTTCTTAGATCCTACTCAGAAAGAGAAAGTTCAAGAGGGAGAAAAGGCGGCTCGAACTGCCGCGGGCGAGAGTTGCAGCGGAACCAAAGTATATCTGGTGCTCGCCGATGAATTTCTTGATGTCCTTAGTTCAGTTTATGGAGTTTCGGAGGAATCACTTCGAGAAAAGCCATTCACCGAGGTCGATCCCTCGCTCATGCAGTTTCTAGAATCGACTGCTGCTAATCCGTCTTAGAGTTGAATAACCGTTCGGAAGAACGTAAAGGTGTAGCCTAATTTCCCATTGACCTTCTTCACGTCTTGATAATGTTCAAGTGAGAATTGAACCACGCTGGGGCGCCATTTAATTCCGCCCCCAAAGGTCATTAGGTCATTGCTATCGGTGATTCTGTCGTCAGAATCTATCAAGCCGCCTCGACCAAAAACCGTCCATTCGTCTTTGGGGCCAAATTTTTGGCTGATTTCGAAGTAGTCGCCGTTTCGATTGAAGCTCGTTTGATCAAGAAGACCTACGGACATTCGAGAAAGCCCCAACTTCAATTGCGTTCGACCTAAGCGGAGATTTCCGTCGAGTCCGATCATGGTGACTCGGGCGGAGGGCTCCGAATCCGAACTCCATC
>JBBQIT010000556.1:0-2688 GCA_038325205.1 Bdellovibrionota bacterium | reverse complement strand
CTGTCAATCAGGCCGCGGGCCGCTCTCAGCTTCACACTTAGCTAGGTGTCGTGTGAACCTTGGCCCGACGTGCTCCTTTTGGCTAGATGACTTGCCATCCACTTTTTCGCAGAACTACTCGGCTGCCACCAAGGTGGGGAGGCCCATCTTCAGGACGATCTGATTACAGTCACGATGACGGGCGATGACCTTTTTTAAGACTAGGTCGGTGAAAGCGATGCTGCCCCTCATTCGGATATTGGCTTTGGCGATCCTTTCAAGTCGTTCGGCGATCGAAGGGTGATTGGAGTCGGTGAGAGCCAAAAATGCCGCTTCACAGATAAAAGGATGGGTCTTGTTGTCGGGGGTCGCGATGCCCTCCAAAAAAGGCAGGGCTAAGTCGGGATTTAACGCCAAGACCTTGTTAAAGGAGGCTCGTAAGGCTTCTACCTCGCCTTCCATTTTTCCGCGGAGCTCCGCCGGGGGAAATCTCAGCCAAACATAAGAGGCTATTTTTCCTACGCCAATGGAGCCTGCGACCGAAAGCACAGTAGATTTCAAAGCCGCGAGCCACGCCGGATCCACGCTGAGCACGCTGAAGGCGACCGTGGCACCTCCCACAACAGCCACCGTTCCTACCACCCTGTAAAAAATGCGACTACGCTTTAAAGCGCTGAGCTTTGTCTCAAAATCATTTTTTGTCGCGACCGCTTCTTTTACCGCCTTGGCGAGTGCTTTCACTTCCGGCGATGTCCCGTCCCGTTCCAAAATCACATTGAGAAGCGCGATACCAGAATTTAAGTAACCGCACTCCAGATCCCGAATGGAAATTGCCACTAAAGCGCGGTTTGCCGCGGGTGTCTCGGCGCGAAGAAGCGCTGATCGGGCGAGCTTTTCTCCTATGGAGCCGGACTCGGTAAGCGATGGTCGCGGCGCCTGTCCGTGAATAGTTGCTAATTCCATCAGAAAGGGAATGCCCCTTTCAGGATCGAGCTCTGATATCTCTACTAAAATATTTTCCGCTTTCTGAATATGTCTGTAGGCCAATTTTCCGAGTAAATAATCTTTCCAACGGGGCCAAGCGTATCTGGTCAATCCAATGGACTGAGCGGCGACGACACCACAGAGAGCTAGGAAGCCAGTGGCGGAGTTACAGTATTCGGGAGGAATGACGTCAGAGTACGCCAAATGTCCCAGCAGCGCTGCCGTAGTTGCCGCCTGAAGGGCGAAAATCTCAAGACTGAGTCTTCCTATTAATCTTTCGAGATCTCCGCGCTTTTTCATGAATTCGCCAAGCTTCGCTTCCAAAGCATCCCAACGATCGTTGTCGGCGCTAAGACGAGCCCTTAGCTCGGATCGCTCTGGGGAAGAAAGGGTGGTAAATCCAATGCGGTTTATCAAACGCCGCAGGCCAATTTGCTCTACCCACTGGCCCGCATGATCATTTTCTGCGACCTGTTCGAAAAAACCTTGGAGCAAATAGACCAAGGGCACTTTATCGGCGTTCTCATTGGAAACGAGACAGTCCATGAGCGCTTTCGGATCAAACTCTTCGACGTCTTGGAGAATCGCAGCCGACTGGGGACTAGAGATGGGCGCTCCCTGAGGGACCGAGGTCAAAACCTCGAGAGTCCGACGAAGAACCGATTGAAACTGCAGGCAGGTAAAGTCCGCAAAAGCAGGACTCGAAATAAGGTAAAAACCTAGGACAACTCGCCAACACAAACACTTCATCATCTTAGTTCTGCCTTTCAGTGAGGTGCTTCATAGCATACTTCTCACCGCAAGCTCCAACGTCGATCCTGATAGGAAGTCTTTTTTATAATAACAATTGGTTACCGGCGCCCAGGGCGATAAACGAAGCCATCAAACCAAGATAACTTACCAAGTTGGGGCTTGGCCATGGCTATCGAAACAAGAAGACATGCGCAGAAGTAAAATTAAGGTTGCTCGCTTCGATGAATGACGACAGTCTTCGCCACCGCGCCTTCGGCAAGAGGGACATAGGTAATGAGGTCAACTCGGGAAGTGCTCACACCGCGGGCGCCATCCGTTTGTTCGGTATCAGAAGTGGAATAGGCCCATTGCCCAGGAATGGGTTCTCGAATGAGTTTCCGATGGTGCTCCAGATTAGCAACAATTCCCCCTTCAAGGGTTCTCGCTTGAATGGAGTTTTCTAGGTGAGCCAAAAAGTGCACGATTCCCGCGGTCGTTAGTCCCACTGGACCACTGAATAGGGCTCCTGCCGGGCCACCGCTAAAACCTAGAAAATGAAGGCCCACTCCTACGCAAGTGGCGCCCAAAACTACCCAACGACCCACTCGTGCTTTGACTTGAAATCGGCACGAGTTTCCATACGTCGTATCTGACTTTCGAAGGATTTCCGCTATTACATCGACAGCGGCTAGCTGGATATTTTGTCCCTCGATTTCCCCCGGAAGGAAATCGATGATTTCGGTGGTGTCTAAGGTCAACGCATTGTCGACTGCAGCGAGCCGTGATGCGATAGCGTGTTCTCGCTGTAAGTTGCCACTTCCTGACCACTCTAGAATAGGATCATGCGAAGGTTTTCCACCGAGAGAATACCCGGGAAAGATCACCTTTCGCACATCATCTACCGCATCGCGTTTCGCAGAATTGCCCTGGAGGGGAGCGCCTAAGGTACTAAAGAAACTGACTCCATCTCCACAAGTAGCGGCAGCAAGGAAA
>JBBQIT010000555.1:0-2689 GCA_038325205.1 Bdellovibrionota bacterium | reverse complement strand
AGTCGGTTTTGCGTTAGGATCAGTCGCTTATGGAATGGCGGGGGCAACCGACCTTGCCGTGCTAAGTGCCCAGGCAACCACCCAGAAAAACGATAAAGCATCCCTTTACGAACAACTTTTAAATGCCTCTGGCTACCTCGCGATGATCAATAGCGAGCCTCTTCGGGAAGAGGCGCGAAACGGAGTGCCTGGAGTCGTTGTCATTCCTGTCCCATTTAAGAGGGCCGGATGTTCATGCACTTTCTTTAAAAAACCTGCTTACTTTATCGGTTCTGCAAAATGCTTTGTAGACGCTGACGGGCGTCTCGATCGCCACCGACAGTACGCTCGGATTTTCGTCGGCGGAAAAGCCACCCCATGGAATGTGGATCCCAACTCCATCGTTATTCATGAAGGATATGAAAAGACTCAGGCAAAATCAGACTTAGTAGTCTTTGCTTTGGAAGCCGATCAAGAGGTGGAGTTTGCGAACACCCACACCCCCATCCCGCTAGCCTCCGAGTCGGATTGGGTTTCGCAAGGGCAAGCTACTTGGTTCGTTGGGCATGGCGCCTTCTCTGAGACGGGAGAAGAGTTCGGAATTCCCAAAATCAAAGAGTTCATCCATCAGTACCCCGATCCTCAAGATCTAAAAGCAGCCGATGGAAAACTAAATGTCGGCCCTCAGGAACAGGTCCTTACCTATCTCACCAAAGACGGAGAGAAAGGGGTAAATTGTCGTGGAGATTCTGGAGGCGGAGCTTTTGTTGAAGTTAGCATTGGGGCGAATCAGCCTAATCAATTGCTGCTTCAAGGGGTAATTCTGGGCAAGGTCGGTCCCGATGGAAATTCCACGGCTGCGTGTGAAACCATTTCGAAATATGCGGTGGTAGCGGACGTTCGGTATCAAATGGAGTGGGCGGTTAAAGCGGTAGAGGAAATCGTAGATAACAGGACCCGCCTCGCGTTAATGGAGAAGGAGTTCGAAAAACTAAGAACGGGCACTTATGGGAGCAAGACCAAGGGACATAGCTTGTGGCTGCCGGTGGTAGTTTCCGAGTTTAAACGTTTTCAAAACGATTCCTCTCATCAAGTTGGGGATAAGCTAATTTCCAAAATTAACCGATTCATGCAACTTGAGAAATTTCGACGTCACGCCAGGACATTCTTAACTTCGTCGAGCGTATTCGTTTCCCTGGCCGCTTCCTCGTGGCAACCGCTTGTCGTGGAAGATCCCTTTGTGGAAAGTGATAAACGCGATTTGGCCTTTACTCTCGTACCCCAAGCATGGGGGTTTAAATACCAAAACCCCGCGCCCGCTCAAGCACTTAGCAAAATCGTTATTCGCAATCTCGGAGACGAAGCCATTCATGTAAAGTCCCTCATCGCTTCTTCGCGTACGGATGGCCGGCTCGAAGCCGATGTCCCCTATGGAGCCACTGTCGAGCCGGGCAAATTCGAGGAAGTAAACTTCCCCAACGGAGCGGCTTTTCACGTAGACGATCTTCAGCTCGTATTCTCCAAGGACATCCCCTCCCAAGAAAAAAGGGCGGCAATGATTAGGGTTGGCGCGAAATTCGCAAAATAAGTAAAGAGCGGACCCGCTTCATTTTTGGTCGGAGAGTCGATTAAGGAGCTTCAGCAATTCAGACTTTAGCTCTTCGAGAGGGTGCTGAGTAGTGACGTAACGGGTACGCACGTGGATCGCAAAAGGGGCGTTGTTCCAGTTATAGCATTCCGCTTTATAGCGGTGGCTAAATTGAAGATAGTCGGCTTCCCCAAGCTCGGGAGTCATGTAGCCAGGGCGTTTAGGAATCATCGAATACCGATCCGGCAAAATAAAATCCAATACCTTCGCAAGAAAAGCTCTATCCGAAAGACGCGGCTCCCACGCGGAGGGGACGCATTCCGAGCGAACGAGAGGGTTATCGCGATACTTCTGAATAATCTTGGTACCAGCGTCTTCAAAACGAGCCATCTCTAACCGGGAACTTCGCCGTATTAATTTCAGAAATCGTTCGTAGAACCAATCACTCGGCTGTCTCGGTGTAGTCTCTTTCTCGGCGGGATCGGACCCCGGCGTAAAATCGATGTCCTTCAACGAGATCTGCTTCGAATCAATGAAAAAGCCAACCCCTGTCGGGAAATACCGAAAGCACGAGTGATGCTGGGCATGGTAGGGGACCCCAAAGAAGGCTAAGTTGTTCTTGTGGATGTGCCGTAAACAGTCGCTGATCCAATTCTTCTGAAGGAAGTAGCAGTCGGGATCAAGAAACAGCACGTAGCGGGTTTTGATTTGCTTAGCACCTATCATCAGCCCATAGGCGTGATGAAAGTTGGGGCCCATCCCTCTGTGCTCGGGACCAAATTTCATATCCCGCAACTCCTCTGTCATCATCGCACCGTCAATACACTGAACGTTCGGGAGATCAACGAGAGGGTCCACTTGGGGATCAGCAGGTAGATTGCGCACTACCAGCCACTTCGCCTGATCGAGCTCAGCGATTTTTCTCGTGAACAAGATATTTTGATTTAAAAACCAACTGTCGCCGAAAAGTACGGTGCAGATGGTGAGATCGGCCGGGGTTGGTGCAGTCAAATGATTGGGGTCGGTCATCGGGTTATCCGGGGAATAAAACGCGCTTTGAAGCCATAAAGGAATTTGTAGAAGTCGCGCTCTAACTCCGTTAATCGCTTCGTATAGGTCTTT
>JBBQIT010000554.1:0-2702 GCA_038325205.1 Bdellovibrionota bacterium | reverse complement strand
CTCGACTTCTCTGGGATTCCATCCGTTCCGATTCGCACAACTACCGCAAAGCGCTAGGAAAGCTGTCGCGGCGCGTGCCTTAACGGCTCAGGTTTCCTTCGAAATCCAACGATAAGTCATAAAAGGTCTTTCGCCGGAGGCAATATGACCACTCGGATTGCAGCTTTCGCTTTAGCGTTAGTTCTGTTTTCGAACGTGGGTTTCGGCGAAGACGCCGCTCACCGTGACGTTTGCCACCAGTTGGTGCCAAATCCCCCTAAGGTGACTCAGTTTTACGAAGACAATCCCACTTACCTCGACCCCAATATTGATTCGAGTATTCCTACGGGAACTCCTGAGAGCCAAGGAATGCAAAGTGCGCCACTCCTCAAAGGGGCTGCCTATTTAACTTCGCTGGCGCAGCCTTTGAGTTTATTGGTCATTAAAAATGGCGTCATCGTTTTTGAGAAGTATTTCCACGGAAGTCGCATCGAGGCGGCAAACAACGTCCATTCTTCGTCCAAGACGATCTTATCCGCGCTCATCGGCATCGCGATTCGAGAAAGATATCTTTCAGGAGTCGATCAAAAGATTTCTGAGATCTTGTCCCCCAAATTTAAAATTAAAAGCACTAAACAGGGCATCACGATAAAACATCTCCTCTCGATGTCGGCAGGGTTTGATTGGGTCGAAGATGAAACCGAGTATGACATTGAAGCGCATTCCAATTGGGTGCAGTCTATACTCAATCTTCCGCTAGCCCTCACTCCCGGCACAGGATTCAATTACGACACCGGCCTGACTCACATGCTTTCCGCTATCATCTCGGAAAGCTCGGGAATGGATACTTGCGCTTTCGCGGAGAAGTATCTTTTCGAGCCGATGGGAATCACAGTTAAGCATTGGGGAGTGGATCCCCAAGGATATTACTCCGGCGGATACAACCTCTATTTGACGGCGAGAGATTTAGCTAAAATCGGCCAGATGTATCTGCAAAAAGGGGAATGGCAGGGGAGATCTTTGGTCCCTTCGGAATATATTGAAGCAGCTACTTCTAATGGAGTCGCCTCTGATCATCCCGAATATACGTATGGATATTTGTGGTGGTTGTTAAACGCCAAAGGACACGTCGCCCATAAAATGTGGGGATACGGCGGCCAATATGTTTACGTGGTTCCTGATCTAGATCTAGTATTTGTGACTACCGCCGACACGAAAGACGATCATCCAGAAATGGATGGAGATGCTTTCTTGGCTAAGTACGTCATCCCCGCTGCCGTGCGAAAAGCTCGGCATCGGCACTAAACATCCATCGATCCATCGCCGGCGTCATCCTCTTCAGGCGAAACCAAAAGTGCCATAAGTAGTTTCTTGGCCTCATCATAGGCTTGAGGCACTTCGCTCGCTTTAGGACCCGCCACATTTAAGATGTGAGCTTTCGTGCTTTCTATCCACTGCTCGATCACTTCGACCTTGGGCGCTTTCTCCATGTCCACAATCAGCAGTGGTTTTTTGAATCGAGATGCCGCTCCTGCGGCCTTTAAGGTTCCCCCTTTGGGAGCGCCCCACACTAAGATTAACGTGGCTTCGGAATCTCTTACATTCCACTCGGTCCGTTGAGACACACTGGCACTCGGCGTTTCCATCATAGGGTACTTAGCATCTAAGGGGCCATCTTCCGCCAAGCGGTCTTTCGGACACCAGCCGCCACAAAGGATTCCTTGCTCTAAAGCAACATCCAACGCCGCTCTGTCTACCCCGGTCTGACCTCCGCTAACGATTTTATAAATCATAGGCAAAGCATCCTAACTCCAAACCCACCCGAAGCGAAGTTGAACATGAGTTTATCGATCTATAGCGCGTAATTTATGCGGCGTTTTCTGAATTGTCCTCGTCCGATTTAACTTCGCGGGATAACCAACCACTCTTTAGGCGAGGGTCTTCGTGCTCGGTGGCTTCGCCAAAGCTTTCCCCTCCAGCACTTGATTGAGGATGAGTAAAAGTGTGGTTGATGAGCCCAGAATTTTTAAACTCGTCAGCAGATTTGCTATCGGTAGCTGAATTCATACGTTCTCCTTTATCTCTTAGCTCTGCAAGGTTAAAGCCACCGCCGCGTAAGCTCACGCAACGCTCGGGTGATGCAGAATTCGCGCATTCGACTATACGGAACTGTGCGTCTAGGGAAAAGCCCAGTGGCATTCCGCTTGCAATCGAAGCATCCCATTAGAAACATAAACACCAAGGAGATTAGTCATGGCAAATCAAAGCTCAGCAGAAAATAAGCCGACAAACACGAACCGTAATTTTGGTTCGGACAAAAAACCAGACCTTGATAAAAATAAACAGGGACAAAAAAAAGAAATGTCTTCACAGGAAAACGAATCGGAATCTCAAGAGGATTCCGAAGAAGAACAATCTAAATGGAACAATGTCAGCCAATTAGATAAAGACAAAAAAGTGCCTCAACAACCAGCTCGTTAATCAGGACACGGTTCGAAAAGGTATCTCCAGTTCTGAAGGTTACCTTTTCGAACCGCGGCTCGTTCTCCGGCCGTGGCAACCTTTGGCTGGTGAAAAATTTAGTTTCCTAGAGCCCATCTCAAAATTGCCATCTAGCAAGTAGTTGAAATTCGATCTATTTTTCCGGGGGATCGACAAGCGTGTTTGATTTTGATCTATAGTTAAGATGGAACTTACAAGTAAACAATGGGAAGCAATAGAGG
>JBBQIT010000553.1:0-2709 GCA_038325205.1 Bdellovibrionota bacterium | reverse complement strand
AACAACCATTCGGGCCGCACCAAGCTTGAATTCCTTGGTATAGACATTCTTCTTCATTGCAACAGATCCTCCTAAATCGGGATGGGTCTATATCACAAAACCCAACCCTTTCGGACCCTCCGATTTCTGAAGGAGGAACAGACAACCGGGAACGTCCGATGCCGACGCCATCGCCAAAGCGGTTAAGAGTGATATGGGGCAGGGTACTGTTGGGCATCAATCAGTTTTGCCAGCAGCTACTGAATCGAAATATCGGGGGATGGTCAAAGGACTCACTGATGATCCTTTTATGAATTCGCTTCTTAGTGACCCCGACACGCAATTTTTCGACAAAGATCACATGCCCAACGAATACCAGGTTGCCGCTGATAAACTTGGGCTTGCCCAAAACCGGGATCTCGTAGGCTCTTCCCGTTCCAAAGATTTCAAAGGCATTGTCGATGCTGCGGGAAAATTCATCGGGGCTTTGGGTAAAGCGGTTGGACTCGGGAAAAACTCGGATTTAAAAACATTTACCTGCATGCGCCTGCCGAAGAAAGCGAATGGGAGTGAAGTCGATATTGGTTATGGCTACATGCCCTACAGCTCGAGCGGTGGGGGCGGGGAAAGCTACTTAGATTTCTGGAAGTATGGAGTCGGAACGCAGTTCTGCGAGGTTGTCTTCGGGACCGATCCTTCCACGGGAAACCCCTATGTCGCTGAAATCCGTACGCAGCGTCGCATGCCAGGCGGCGGATGGATACCTGATGTTTATCGACGATTCCCGACGGCGGATTCCATGATCTCGAGAATTAAAGAAGTTTTCGCGGGGACTTGGAACGAACCCGGTTCGCGAATCAATAATTTAGTGAAGCATCTTGAAGATAAGTCTCGACTAAAAGAGACTTCAATTTCCGATGATTACTTTGCCAAGGTGCTTAGCGGAAAAGGTGCTATCGATAAGCTTCCTCCGTTAAGTAAAGAAGAAGCGAGTCGATTGATTGCGGGCACTCCTTTAAAGAGCAGCCTGGGAGAAGTTTGGGACTCAAATAAGAACGGAGCGAAATCGTTTGCTCCCACTTCGGACTTAGCTTTCCACGCGGTTCCTCCGACAGATGACATGCACGCGATTGCGGTTAGCACCAAGAGCTGCACGCAATGTCATCGAATGACGGGTACCAATATCGGAATGCTCAGACCGAATGAGATTAACTCTTTCACGAAAGCGCAAACGCCAGAGTCTTATTTATCGACTTGGTCGGCCAATGCCTGCCCGGATGGAGCGCCGTCCTTTAATCCCTATCGTCCGGCGGGAAATACTCGGTTTGACGGTCTTAATACCGATTTGCGTAGAGCTAACGGTATTGCGGATGCAGCGGGAGCTCCGGATTTTAGAGCCGAGTTCCAGAGATTCATGAAACCCATGGATGCCGCACGCTCGGCCAATCCCAACTATTACCAATAATCACTTCGTATGTTCTTTGGCGAGTTCGGTACTTCCCCAGATTCCCTGGAGGAAGGTCCCTCGCCCTGAGCCCCAATGACAGCGGTGATAGTTGGAAGGGTTCTTCTCGTAGTAGTGCTGATGGTAATCCTCCGCCGGCCAAAAGCGGCTACCCGCCACAATCTTAGTGACGATAGGTTTTTTAAACTTCCCCGATTTATCCCAAGTTATTTTTGAAGCTTCAGCCGCCGCTTTTTGGGCTGTAGTGGTGTAAAAAATCTCCGATTGGTATTGGCTTCCTCGATCCGCAAATTGCCCGCGATCGTCGGTCGGGTCTTGGGAACGCCAAAACACATCTAAAAGGTTTTCGTAAGTGGTTACTTTGGGATCAAAAGTAATCTGAACCGCTTCCACGTGCCCTGTAGTTCCCTCAGAGACTTCCTCGTACGTTGGCTTATCTTTTTTACCGCCGGTATATCCCACTAGAGTCTTTTTCACCCCTTTGAGCTCTACGAAGGGCGGTTCCATGCTCCAAAAACAGCCTCCGGCAAAGATGGCTTGTTCTTCAGACGTCTTTGGCGCCGAAGCTTTCGCTGGGGCCGATTTCACTGCATGGGCCGTGGACAGGACAAGGCAGAGCCAAGCGAGAAAGAAGAATTTTGTTTTCATAGTTTCCGTTCTTATTTTTTCTTCTTTTCGAAGAGCTTAAGGTATTGCTCGTAACCTTCGTCTTTTAACTTCTCGACGGGAATAAATTTCATCGCCGCAGAGTTCATGCAATAGCGAAGTCCGCCAGTTTCTTTCGGGCCGTCGTTGAAGACATGACCTAGATGAGAGTCGCTGGTCGTCGATCTTACTTCCGTTCGGCTTGAGAAAAGACTTTTGTCTTCTTTGGTCGCCACATTCTGCTTCTCAATCGGTTTCGTAAAACTAGGCCAACCTGTACCCGAATCATATTTGTCTAGCGAACTAAAGAGGGGCTCGCCTGAAACTAAATCAACATAGATGCCGTCACGGTGATTGTCCCAATAAGCATTGTTGAAAGGCTGCTCGGTACCCGAGCTTTGGGTGACATTAAATTGCTCGGGGGTCAGTTTCTTCTTTAGTTCTTCTGGGGTAGGTTTTTTATAATCCTTCATCGTCTTTCCTTTCGCCTGGGATACGGGAGCCGTCGCTAAGATAACGAATAATAACCCTATGCCCAACCCAGCTGTTTTCAAAGTAGCCTCCCAAAACCTATTTTCGCCTGTTTCGAGGGGGCCCGCAAGGAGCAGTCTGGCACCCCT
>JBBQIT010000552.1:0-2709 GCA_038325205.1 Bdellovibrionota bacterium | reverse complement strand
AACATAGAGGTCTCGGCCGTTGCCGCACCGTCACCCTCGACTCCTTGGATTCAGTCAGCACTTTGGGACCTTTTTTGGATCTTCCCCGGCGTGTGGCTTTGCGGCATCGTCGCGTTATTAAGTCTCACATCGGTTGGCGTTCCTATTCTTCTCTCTCTTTTTGCCTGTGAAAGAATCATCGCCCTGACTCATTCCTACTCGACGACTTATTTGGTGTTAGCCTCTCCTCTTTTTCGCAAGCAACGGGAAAGTCGGCCCGTAAAATATATTGGAATCCCCCTATTCATTTTTTTAAGCTCGATGACGTTGGGATTGCTACTTGCGAAATTCCCCCATCTCCCTGTTGAGGGCCATTTGGATTGGGGAAGCTCACTCGTCATCTTATACCTTA
Organism: Bdellovibrionota bacterium; assembly: GCA_038325205.1. Classification (GTDB taxonomy): domain Bacteria; phylum Bdellovibrionota; class FAC87; order UBA2466; family UBA2466; genus JBBQIT01. The sequence continues at coordinate 2,318 of JBBQIT010000552.1, read as the reverse complement.
CAAGCTTCTACATCGGACACTTTTGGCATTTTGGAAGACAGGATTTTGGAGTGCTTTCTCTGTATCGCTGGAGAGCGGCCCAGACGAGTACCTTCGATAGACGCTCTGATGAGTGGTTCTCGATCCTTTTGATGTATGTCGTTCAGCCGATCATTTATTTTCGGACACTCAACACGACTCTTTTCTCCCAGATATTTTTTTCGGCCCTGCCCATTGATACCGCTATTTTAGAGCGGGTTTCCGCAGGTCTCATTCTCCTCACTCAAGTGCTAAGCACCGCGATGATCCTTTTGGAATTTCGAAAACCAAATTACTCTCGGCCCAAAGTTCTCTATTACTGTGTGATGGCTGCACATCCCATCCTGCTTTACTACGGACCCCAAGGCTTTGGTTTGTACTATTCTGTCGTTTATCTATGGAGCCATTGGTTTATTGCTACCGCGCTCGTCGCAAAGATCAACATTAACTACCAAAAGTCTGTAGGAAAGGGATATCGCGGGAGTTTGATCAATCACGTCGCTATCCTGGCAACGGTTGTCGTCTTAGTCTGGGCCGGGACAACTCGGTTTCTGAACTACCACATTCTTAATGCGACTCACGCTCGAGGTCAGGAAATCTTTCTTTCGTTGGGCAAGCAGGGATGGTGGATAGCCGGCATGTTCATGGGCTTTTTTCTGGGCGAGCAACTGGTGCACTACTATTGTGATCGCTGCCTCTTTCGTTTTAAAGATCCAGAAGTCAGAAAAACGGTTGCCGGATTTCTATAAACCTTACCGCTAATGTGAATTCCTAAAGGCCTAAGTACAAACGTCCCATTAAAAGGCCTAACGCAAGCGCTGTGGCATGATTTAGCGCCAGCGGCGACTGAACTGCCAGGGTCACCACGGCGACAGCCAAGAGAAGAAGGAAGAAAGTCTGCACTTTGTATTTTAGGAAACTGATGAGACTTCCCGCACACCCAAAGATTCCCAGAGATGCGCCGACGTCGGTATCTATCGTCAATTGATAGAACCATCCCGGACTAATCCAATGAAGCGGTAACCAGAAAGCCATGACAGTGAGCGGATTTGATACGACCATTGCCACGAAGTAGACCACAAGGGTAAACAGGCTCCCTCCCATAAGTTCCAAGAACACCGGAAACACGAGAATCAATGATAAGTTCCCCACAAGGTGCCAGACATCAAGATGAAGAAAAGGGAAGATCACAAAGCGAAGTGCTTCTTTCGATAGGGGGTGACCCCATGAAAATCCCCATCGTGTCAAAAGACCGCTATCGAGATTGCCGCCGGGCCCTCGCGTAAAAGGGAACACGCAAAAGTTAATAAGAAAAAGAGAGACTGAGAGGGGGAGCCGCGAAATCCACTCTCGTCGGGTGCGAGGCCAAGGTAGGGGCACTACTTTGGGGCACAAAGCGCTATTCACCTGGTTCCAACTAAAGAGGTGACTTAGAAACCTTCGCACCGAAGTGCAAATCCCCTGAAAGATGCCGGCGGGCAAAAATGCCTGGAATACACTTACCATTTGACCGAAATTCAATCGCCGGGAACTAAAGATCAGATAAGCGGGATCGATCCGAGTGGGCTTGAATTTGGACTTAAATTGATACAACGGCTTGAATCGATAGAAAAACGAGGACCTCTCAAAGATGAGGTTTAGAAATCCGTAGGTGAATCGGAACTCCTCACACTCCGCCATCTTGAGATTGGAAAGAGGGGCCACTCCCAAAGTAAACTCTTTAAACCCCTCCCTCTTAAGAGCTTTCATGGAACCCAAGACCAGAAGCTCCGCGGTTCCCGGAGGAGACGAAGGGTCTCGTATGAGATCGACTAGATACCAGCCTCGCCTTGCCCAGATGGGAATCAAAGCGGCGAAGCCTAGAATTTGCCCCCCAAGTTTTAGATAGAAATATCGCTTAGCTTCAGATTCCTCCCACGGAGCCACCCGGTTCAAGAAGCCCAACGGCGCGATATTTCTGCTTGAGAGCCAGCGATTGAGAATACTGTCACACTGAATCTTTTCCTCAGGTTTCAGGGTTTCGGGACGAAAACTTTCAACCCGGGCTCCCTTCGCACTTAAATGCTTTGCGGTAGCCACAAGATCCAAGCTCGGCTCATACCGGCTAAGCTCAAAAACTGGCTCGCTACCGATCATTAGTTTCCGATAGCCGAATGACTCCGCCCGTATCGCATTTTCTTTACTCACAGGCAGAAGTATCGCGGACTTCCCCGCTTTTCCAGCGGAACGAGCAAAGCATTTGAGGGCCTCCCCCCAATCTGCCGTTTCTGCGATGGGTTCCGTAGCGCCGACCCAAGCGC
>JBBQIT010000551.1:0-2720 GCA_038325205.1 Bdellovibrionota bacterium | reverse complement strand
TCTTTCGATAGAGATCTTGCTCCCCACGCCAAAACGTTTCTCTCTCTGTACGAACTACGTAATCCATGGAACCTCCGTTTGAGGCCCACTATCGCAAATGACTTTTTTGGATTCTAGGTGGGGTTCGTGAAGCGCTCACGTAGCAACTAGCGTTCGCGGTGATAACGGGAGTTGGGATCGCACAGGGTAGAACGGAATTGATTGCCACCGTCGCGGCTTTAATAGAAAAATTTCCAGAAGGCGGAGTGTATACGATGTTCGAAAGCGCTCCTTGGCCATCGTTCTTTAAGAAGAACGGAACGTCGACCGGCAACGAGCCTGCCGCTAAAGTACCAAAATCACCATTGCCCGTTACCATTAAATGGCCTACAGGAATCGCGGAACTCTCACCCCTTACCGTGAACTGCACCGTCGTTTCCTGAACTCCGTTTTGGTAGCTTACCGTAAACTGGGAAGAGTTGGATCCCGCCACTTGGGGGCTATATCGAATCACAATCTGACACGATCCCGTTACCGGTTGCAGAATAAGGCCAGCCACACAAGTAGTATTGGGTTGAACGGAGAATGGCGAGCTTGGTGGAATCTTCACCGTAACCTGGCTCGCCGGATAATTTCCAGGATTCGATATGGTAAAAGCGTAATCGGATGACGTCAGGTTAGTAATTTGCTTGAAGTCGTAATCACCACTGAAAGTTAAAGTAGTAAAAGCAAGCTGGCCGTCACCACCTCGGGGAACGTTCGCCTGGGCGCTGGTAGTTAGGGGTTTATTTCCGCACGACGAGGCAAGGACCAAAAGCGTCAAATAAACGATTATGAGTTGCACGTACTTCAAAATTCCTCCGGAGCGAAACACCAGCAAACTAAGTCGGGTGCCCCTACAGGATGCAATACTCATGCAAGGTTGTTGTGCCTACAGGCAGTCGTCAAAAGGGGGGACATTTGTCGATCTTTCAGTCGCGCAGTATGAAGAGGCCAAAATCCTCAATCCCTACAAGGGACATTGGTGTCTCTTTTTTTGACACCCCACGAATTTAGCCTTGGAAGTGAAAAAGGCAGTCCATTTAAATGGTGAGTCCTCATAAACGACGGTGCGGCGACTGATAATGTTGCCGTAAAATGAACTCTCGTCTAAATTCGTCTATAATTTAGAACCTTCAGAGTTTGCGTATATTTCTTCTATGAACTGGGTAATCGGACAAAGAGTACTGGCAGAAATGGAGCCCGAATTGGGGCTAGGGATTGTGACCGAATTAGTCGGCGCACGCCTTGTTGGCGTTACCTATCCTTCCGCGAACGTCAGCCGCTCTTATTCCCGCTCAACGGCCCCGCTACGTCGAGTCATTCTAACCTCGGGTCAGAAAGTGCAGCTACGAGGCGGCGCCACTCATACGTTAGCCGACGCTCGTGATGTTAACGGGATTATCCATTACCAAACGGCGGAAGGCGTTTCATTCCCCGAAGCCCACATTGAAATCATTATTCATGAAAGCACCCCGATGGCTCGTTTCCTTCTCGGGCAGTGGGATACCCCGAAAACCTTCGAATTACGGGAAAAGGCCTGGACGCTTCGCGGTTTAAGCGAAGACGGCGAACTGCGAGGCTTGATAGGGGCGCGCGTAGAACTTCTCCCGCACCAATTGTACTTGGCTCGTGAGATATCAAAGCGTGAATTCCCAAGAGTGCTCTTAGCTGACGAAGTAGGTTTGGGAAAAACGATCGAGGCGGGCCTTATCTTTGCCTCCCTCAAAGCCATGGGAAGAGCCGAACGGGTTCTTATCTTAGTTCCCGATGGACTGCGCCACCAATGGCTCGCCGAAATGCACCGGCGATTCAATGAGATGTTCTCCGTTATTGATGAAGATCGGAGCGAAGCGGAGGAGCAATCCCAAGGCAGCAGTGCTTTTGAGATGAACCAAAAGATCATTTGCTCCCTCGATTTCTTGGAAAAGGACGCAGAACGGCTAGATCAAGCGGTAGAACAGGACTGGGACTTAATCATCGTAGACGAAGCCCACCGATTGGGCTGGTCGGAAAAAGAGCCGGATATCTCTTGGGAGATTGTTCGGCTATTAAGCCAAAAGACCGAAGGTCTGTTATTGCTCACGGCGACCCCCGAAAGAAAAGGCGAGCAAACGGAGTTTGGCTTACTAAAACTGGTAGACCCTCACCGTTTCCATGATTTCGCCGCCTTTAAAAAAGAATCGCTACGAATGCATGAAGTCGCCGCAGTCGCCGAGAGGATTCAAGCCGGAGAAAAAACGGAAGATTTTCTTTCAAAGCTAACGACGACTTTTAAATCGGAACCCGATCTGCTTCCCATTATTGATAGGTACGCCAAAGGTGGAGCTTCCGATGAACTGCTCCGTCGACTAGTAGACCGTCACGGAACGGGAAGAGTGTTTGTCCGTAACCGCCGAAGCCGTCTGGGCGGTTTTCCTCAAAGACAACTCTGTTCTATTCCTATTGAAGCCCCTAAAGAGTGGCAAAAATGGCTTGAGAAAGTCGATAGCCTTGAACTCTCCGATGACTCTTTGCTGGATATCGCAGCGGGAGTTTCGGAAGCTTTCCCCAAAGGAGCGCCCACTTCCGAATGGTTTACGGCTCGCGCTGCGAGCTTGGTCACTTTGCTAAACACTAAAAAAGACAAGAAAGTGCTTCTCATCTGCACGGATTCCGCGACTGTAGAAAAGTTGCAAGCCTATCTAAGAACTCAATCGAAT
>JBBQIT010000550.1:0-2771 GCA_038325205.1 Bdellovibrionota bacterium | reverse complement strand
TTCTCCTCAACAACCATTCGGGCCGCACCAAGCTTGAATTCCTTGGTATAGACAGTCTTCTTCATTGCAACAGATCCTCCTAAATCGGGATGGGTCTATATCACAAAACCCAACCCTTTCGGACCCTCCGATTTCTGAAGGAGGAACATTTCATCGCATCGGGAATTTTAAAAGTAACCACCCACATGTTATTTACTTTGTCTTTCGTGTTGTAGATGTGGATTTTCGGGTCCATGAAATTGGGATAGGGATTGGTTGCTGGCGCAGGAAGCGGATTGGCTAACGGAGTGAAATCGGCATCCTTAGTTGGAGTGGAAGTGGTCGCGATCCCAACTCCATAAAATCCCACGTGAGCGATAAATTCGTGGAAAGTGACGGTAACCATGTCGCCACCGGTATAGGTCGCGGTAACGGCCGCCGCAGGCCCGACACCTCCGCAAGGAGCGACTTTTATATTCTCAGCGGCCCGCGGCGCTGGAGAAATCCAGTTCGTATGGGCCTCGGTGAAACTTCCTAAAGTAGCGGCTACCATCAAGATAATGGAAAGCTTGGTGTCCATGCGTTTCACCTTCGGCTTCATATATTACGTCCTCACAAAATTGGTATTAGAGACAATGGATCTGTTTCAAAACTTCTTCGGGCTCACCGATAATCCACTGTTTAGACTGATCGTCGTAGCAACGAGCTTCATCCGTAATAGAGCCAGGGGAGACTCCTGCAGGTAAAGCCTGTTGCATCAAATAAAGTTGGGGTTGAAAAGATATCCCGTGAACGAGGACGGGCTCTAAATTCATAGGCTCAGTGCTATAGACTTCATAATAACAGAGGGGCTGTTCGGGGCATAATTTCGCGTCGTCCACTTCCTTCAAAGATGCCGCATTGTTTGATCGAACCAGCGCTGCCGCCGATCCGCCGCCCCCGCAACCCAAAGACATATTCGGGAATTTTACCGTGCAGGCCGATAGGGCGGTTACGCCTAAAATCACTGAAAGAAGCTGGTACGCTACGTTCTTCATTATAAGGTGTAGTAGAGCAAGGCCTGTGCCGAAGTTGCCCTCAGGTACAATTTGTTAAAACCTTGTATTTTCAATATCTTATAAAAATACTGTCTATGTTTTTATCATCTGTCTTTTGTTCCTACGTGTACAAAACTTTTATACAGTGGTCGTTAAATCGCTATAAGTTATCGATATTTTAGTACTAATCTAAGGTGACTAAGAAGTGCTTAAAATTGGCTAGCTTCTTTTCAGAACGGGAAGCTTTCTAGTCACGGCTTTCGGTATCTCACGGAAAAAGTGAATCGCCACCCCCCACAAGTTTCCGTAAATAAAAAGTAAAAACTCTTTTTTCGTCGTTCGTTGAAATTAATAACGCGCTGTGCTACCGCTACCGTTCTAAAAAAATCAAGGAGCCCCTAGAATGTCCGTCCGTTTCATTTCTGGATTCGTGTTTCTCTTCATTTCTTTGAGCCAAGTCAGTCTTGCCAACAACGACAACCCAGCTACTTTCTGCGGCTTTCAGATTGGAAAATACGACTCACGATATGTAGTGGGACGCTTGGCCACAGCGGCGTTTGAAAGTCCGGAATGGGGATCTCTTTTTCCTACGGTCGCAACGCTTTCCGCCCGCCCGGAATTCGCGAATCAGAAGAACGAAAACCACTTTCTCAATGTGTTTGATGGTGTAGTGCGCACGGGTGCCGCCCGCTTCGCGAACGGGACCGCTCAATACATGAACCATGATTGGAGCAGCATTCACGGAGTCTCGGATGTTTCGGTGATCGGATGTCAGTTTCAAACCCGTGAAACGTGGAGCCGCGGCCCTTTGACTGCCGTCGTCGATGACTCTGGAGCGATCACTCTCTTTGTTAGTGAGGGGACCCGACTCGCAGAACGCATCGCCGCTCAAAACGTAGCTAGTATCAAAGTGATTCCGGAACACAGTGGGCATTTAACTTTCGACTTGCCCAGTCTTCCGAAGGAAAAATTTCGTTCGATCGACTTAGTGGAGATCTCTCCTGGCCTTGTGCGGGTGTTTGCCCTTACCGCGACGACTATCTATTCGCTCGATCTTCCTTTAAATGATCCAAAGTTCTTGTCCACCCCTCTTTTTTGGAAGGCGGTGGCCCATCGACGTGAAGGTCAATTCGTCAGGGCCTTATCCGAATCGAGCATAGTCGTCGCCGATGAAACCGGAAAAGCTGAGATGATTACTCAGGGCCACTCTACCTCTCTGGGAATTATTCCTGGAGGCTTTTTGACCTCGTTGTCCGTTTATCGATTAGGACGCGCCGATGTTCGCTTGGCGGCGCTTTCTTACACGCAAACAGTAAATCCCGTTCCTTCGATTCATTTGTGGAGCGGCGACAGGTTTACTAAGCTAGACGTAGCTTTTAATGGAGAGATGCCCATTGCTATCGCCTACACCGGCATGCGCCCCGAAAGCATGTTGCAATGGTCCGAGTGGCGACGTCGAAACGAATACACATCAGGCTATCTCACCGAATCGGTAGACAATGAACTGAAGCGTCTATTGGTCCTGACCCGCGACGACAAAGATTACAAAGTGCGTGGCGTCCAGGGAATGTCCCAAGGGAAAGCTAGCCTCTCGACTTTTCCTTGGTATTACGTCGGGCCCGGTTATGACCGATTAGAAAAAGCATTCGCGCAAGCAGGTTTTGACGTAAATACCCTTCGCCAGATTATCGACGTAGAGGCAGACATTGGGCAGTCTGGCAGCAAGTTGGCGTGGCGTCTCACCGATCTCTACAA
>JBBQIT010000549.1:0-2771 GCA_038325205.1 Bdellovibrionota bacterium | reverse complement strand
AAGCGTGCCCTGGGTCCTGAATAGTTTTATGAACTATTCCCACTCGATGGTGGCTGGAGGCTTCGAGCTGATGTCGTAAACCACGCGATTGATTCCGGGGACTTCATTGATAATGCGATTGGCGATTTTGCCCAATACATTCTTTTCGAAGGGATACCAATCGGCGGTCATTCCGTCGCGGCTAGTAACCGCTCGGAGCGCTACGACCGATTCGTAGGTTCTCGCATCGCCCATCACTCCCACCGCTTTTACCGGCAAGAGCACGGTGAAAGCCTGCCAGATTTCGCTGTAGAGTTTTTGCGAGCGTAACTCTTCGGTGAAGATAGCGTCGGCTTTTCTAAGCAGCTCAAGACGGGGCTTGGTGATATCGCCCAAAATTCTTACCGCAAGTCCTGGCCCGGGAAACGGGTGACGTTCCAATATATCTTCAGGCACCGAAAGCGTTCTGCCCAACTGTCTGACTTCGTCTTTAAAAAGTTCACGAAACGGTTCGACAAGCTTCAGCTTCATGTTCTTGGGAAGTCCACCGACATTGTGATGGGTCTTAATGGTATGACTCGGTCCTTTAACCGAGACACTTTCAATCACATCGGGATAGAGCGTTCCTTGAGCTAGGAATTTTACTTTCTTGAGCTTCTTGCACTCTTTCTCGAAAATTTCGATAAAGGTCTTTCCGATAATCTTTCTTTTCTTCTCAGGATCTGAAACTTTATTAAGTCTCGTTAAGAAAAGAGCACTGGCATCCACTACCTTTAAATTCACGCCAATTCGCTTAAGAAAAGTCGAGACCTCTTTAGTCTCGTTCATTCGCAAAAGGCCGTTATCGACCATCACGGGATGGAATCGTTTCCCTAAGATCTTTCCTAGAAACACCGCTAAGAGTGTCGAATCAACGCCCCCACTAACGCCACCGATCACTTCGGCGTCACCAACCGTTTCCAAAATAGATTTCGCCTTCATCTCAAAGAAGTTTTCCATCTTCCATTCGTTGGAGAGCTTGGCGACTTCAAACAAGAAATTGGAAAGCACTTTTCTTCCGATAGGCGTGTGATGAACTTCAGGATGGAATTGAACGCAGTGTAAGCGCCCCATTTGCATCGCGACCACGGGACAGTCATCGCTTTTTGCAGTCACTACAGCGCCCGGCGGGACTTTCGCCACGCTATCGCCGTGACTCATCCAAACCGGAAGCCTTTCGCCTTTGCGAAAGCCAGAAAAGAGGCCTCCGTTTTCAAGAACTTCGATCTCAGCTGCCCCGTACTGCCGCGAAGCGCCCTTCATCTCGACTTTTCCGCGATGTAAATGCGAGACGAGCTGCATACCGTAACAGATTCCCAAAATCGGAATATCGATGCCCAAAACATCGTGAACGATCTTGGGTCCCGTCTTCACGCTGGAAGGTCCGCCAGAGAGAATAATGGCTTTAGGAGCTTTTGCTTTTAGTTTGGCGAAGGGAATCGAGTAAGGCTCGATTTCGCAGTAGACGCCTAGGGCCCGCACTTCGCGAGCTATGAGTTGAGTAAATTGAGAACCAAAATCTAAGATGATAACGGTTGGATTATGCATTCGGTCTATAGTTCGGCGCCTCACGGGTTACCATGACGTCGTGAACGTGGGACTCCTTTAAGCCTTGTTGTGAAATACGAACAAACTGTGCTGCCTTTTGAATCTCGCCAAGGGTCTTACAACCCAAGTAACCAAGTCCGGCACGAACTCCGCCGACCAATTGATAGAGAACATTTCCCAGCTCTCCTCGGTACGGGACCATGCCTTCAATGCCTTCAGGGACTAAAGACTCGGAGTCGACTCCGGCTTGGCCGTAACGATCTCGACTGCCCTCTTTCATCGCTTCGATAGAGCCCATGCCTCGATAGCTCTTGTACGTTCTGCCTTGGTAGAAAACGATTTCGCCCGGGGCTTCGTCGGTGCCAGCGAAAAGACTTCCAATCATGCAAACGTCAGCGCCAGCGGCTAGGGCCTTAACAGCGTCTCCGGAGTATTTCACTCCACCGTCAGCAATGAGGGGTCTTCCAAACTTTCTAGCGACCGGGGCACACATTTGAATGGCGGTAAATTGAGGGATTCCCACTCCTGCCACCACTCGAGTGGTACAAATGGATCCGCACCCCATGCCGACTTTTACGGCATCAGCCCCGGCTTCATAAAGATGCTGAGCCCCTTCTGCGGTGGCCACGTTGCCTGCAATAACGGGCAAGTGCTTAAACTTTTGTTTGCTCCACTTCACCATCTCAACGACGTTTTGAGAATCTCCGTGAGCCGTATCTACGACTACGAAATCAACGCCAGCGGCATAGAGCGCTTCGATGCGACGTTTCGATTCTTCGCCCGTTCCTACCGCAGCTCCCACTCGGAGGCGGCCCTTGGAATCGCGATTCGCCATCGGATGCGAAATCGTCTTTTGAATATCTTTGATAGTGATAAGTCCCTTAAGAATTCGACTCGCATCGATAATGGGAAGCTTTTCGATGCGATGCTTGTGCATCAAACGAACTGCCTCTTCCATTGAGACATTCTCTTTAGCCGTGATCAACTTTTCAAAGGAGGTCATCACTTCTCGGACGGGGCGATTCAAAGTCTCTTCAAATCGCAAATCACGATTGGTGATGATACCGACCAGTGTTCCCCCTTCGACTACGGGGAGACCAGAGATACTAAATTTTTTCATCGCCTGAATCGCTTCGTTCACTGTCTGAGTCGGCGTGAGCGTCACGGGATCGAGAATCATTCCGCTCTCGCTCTTCTTCACCTTC
>JBBQIT010000548.1:0-2783 GCA_038325205.1 Bdellovibrionota bacterium | reverse complement strand
GGGACAAGGATGCTAGGGATAGGCTGACTTATGTCGAACAGAGCTTGCATGAGCGCGGCATCAAAAAGAAAGTCGTCATCACTGGTAGAGACTATAGGATTCTGCGCTCCGACAAAAACCCGGAGGCTTTTACGGAAAGCGAATTGAAGAATTCAGCTCGAGTAGTCGTGGAGTTATCCCAGCCTTTAGCTGAAAACGTAGACGGGATGCTTCATGGGGTTATCTCGGAGCTTTATTTCGACGAGTTAGTAGAAACCAGCCCTAACTTCGCTAGAGGGCTCGAATATTCTACTGACCGCATCGTCGACGGAGCGATGCAGGACGAAAGGTTCAAGCATAGGGATAGAAATGACTTAAGAAGACAGTGCCGAACTATTTTGCTTATGAGAACGGTCTGGCAGGGCAAGGAGAGTTTTTACCTGAAACATCCCGAAATCAGACCCGACTATGCGGAGGAATGGTTGTCGACCAAAGACGACAATTTGCGAATGGAGGGCTTAGCTCACTACTATGAACACTCCGAAGTCCACCCTGTAGAGCCAGAATTCGCTGGCTTCGTAATTCCCCAAGAGACTCCGGGAATCGAATTGCCCTATTTTAATCCGCCCAGGAAGCCTAGAAAGTGACGCGGCAACGCTGGGCACGTTTGGCTGATCTTACTTACCTAGCGGTTAAGTATTACTTCTAGCGATTACTCATCGGCGGCAGGTTCTACCAATGCCAATTCTCGAACGGTATCGTGATAACGCTTCACCACTTTAGCTAAATCGTTTTCCGGAGAATTCAAGTCGGAGGCCAACATGCGAGAGCTGAAAGCAATCGCGGTGGCCTGAGTTGGGTCTGTTACGTAATTGGTTTGAAGCAAGGCAATCTTGCGCCGATTGTAGGCCAGCTTAGCCTTTAACCCTTTGGTTTTGGACTCAGATTTCGCTTCATCCTCAAGTGCCCAGGTCGCAGTCCGCAAATCGTAAATTTGGGAGGACAGAAAGCTTTGCATATCTTCGTTATAAAAATTTGGCTTCAGCGATCCGCCCGCGATATCAATTCGAGATAGATTTCTTCCCCGATTTTCGGGATGGACATAGATACGAGAAACCCCGCGCATTTCCACGTCACGCGGTTCGCCCGGCGAAGCATCCACTACCACCCGAATCTCTGGAAACTTGGCGAGTACGGCGTCAAGCTCGCGAGATGACAAACTGGACAGTAAAACGACTAGGCCGGGGCGAAGCATTACTTCTGGCCAAACTTCTTTCAAAGCATTTTCCGCGTTCGCCACTTCGTAATCTTTGCCTTTACCCTGACTAGCTAGCGCCACGACCGACACGGTACCGGCTTCGGTTTCAAAACGAGAGAACCGATTGAAGAGCGGCTTGTGATCGGCACCTAAAATATTGGTGGAAACAAATGGGAACTTGGCCGCTGCCTGCAACGCCTGAACTTGAATCACGCCGAAGGAAAGGTCTGTCGCCGATGGAGCGAAGGCATTAATTCTCAGAAGATTCATGGCCTCGACGACAAAACTGGCTTTTTTGAGATAGAGATCTTTTTTAGAAGCCGAATATTCAAAAGGCCAAAAGGTAGTCCCTACCGATAAGCTCAAAAAACTTCGATCGGGGAGTTTCTGCCAATCTTCGCGGAGTTTGGCTTCTCTCTCCACTCCCCCGAAGGACGAGACCGTACATCCGCACGGCTCAAGTTCGAGATTGCGAGCGCCAGAAATGATCAGGGAAACTTGAGAGGGGGGCGCGGCCTGTACGACTTTAGTTGGAGTCGAGGCGCACCCGGAAACCAATAGCATACCGCTTATCGTCAGAAAAAATCGCTGGGTCAATGAAGGGTTCATTTCTTTTTGGGCTCCAAGCTGGTCGCTCTAGAGGCCGCCGGCTTTGTCGGAGCGTTACCATGAGCGTCTACGGTTGAAGCCACAGCATTGCCATCCGAAGCTTGGGCAGTTTGACTAGAGATACTTGCCAGGCTTACGAAGAACGCGGCGCCTGCGGTATTTTTAGCTGCGGTAGCACAGTATTTAGCACAGGCTTTAGCAAGATTTCTGGGAACACACTTCAATTTTCCCATCAAAGTTTCTAGCGCGGACTTTGCAATCTTCTTTGGAGGCTCCGCCTTATTCATCCCGCTTTTATTCGTTCCTTCCACTAAATCAACGAGGAACATCGCAAATTGTTCTTCGCTGTGCTCGATAGCGCTATTTTCCAGCTTAGCGAATTCCTGTTCTCCCATTTTTAATTTGAGAGCGGCCTTTAGATCAACCGTAGAAAGCTCCTCGGGGTTAATCCCGACTTTTCTGGCGGCAGCTTCCATGTCGCTGCGTCCCTTTTTGAGGTAAGGTTCGACCATAACTCGAAGCCCGCCTAAATTTGATTCAGGACGTGCACCACCTAGGGCGGCTTGGACTCTCTCGAGTTGCGTTTTCTGTTCTGAAATAGGAACGTGATTAAGAATGAACTCTATCACCGTCGAAGCATTGTCATTGATAGCATTACCTGCTTCGCCCCCTTTTTTTCCGGATACTTCCGCCACCCTTTGCAAAGTAGCCGAAAGGGTTTCAGTGGTTTCTCGGGGAAGACTGTTATGACGTACTACAGACTCAACTTCGTGTCCTAGGGCCACAGCACCTAACGGAGGAGCTCCCCCCTCTTGTCCCGAAACCGGGCGGCTGACTTTTTCTAAATTTCGGTACAATCCCGCATTGACGGCATAGTCGCGCTCGGCTCGACCAAGTTCCCGAGAAGCCTCTTCGAGTCCGTGATACGTCTGACGAT
>JBBQIT010000547.1:0-2794 GCA_038325205.1 Bdellovibrionota bacterium | reverse complement strand
GTAGTATCCCCCCGTTTGACCAACTCGTCGTTTGTTCCGGTTCGTACGCTACTCTCGGCAAATCACAGAGTCAACCGCGGCGTCACGTGAATCCTACGTCTAAGTCTTCTCAATGCACGTTTGGGGAGTGAGATTGTGCATCCGTAAGAGGCGGACGAGCCCAAAGTGCAGTGGAGCGGATGAAAGAGACCCATTGGGAGCTTGCGTCAAGCGACCGCGGCTAGTGTTAAATCCGCAAAAATACAACCGACTCAGGCAGAAGGTCCTCGGACGTCGAGGCTGGAAGTGTCAAAGGTGCGGCACGTTAGCGAACACCTGCAAAGCCATCATCTCGTCTACCGCAGCCAGCTCGGATCGGACGAAGGAAAAAACTTGATAACTTTATGCGCCATGTGTCACCAGCGGCAGCACAACAATCTCTTACACGCTCCGCCAACTGAAGACAAATGACGGCACCCTGCACTTTTCTGCTTCGCGTTAATACTTCATGGGAGTCAAAATGCCGACGTTGGAGAGATTCAATTGCGACGCAACGTAGAGATCCGCCCACTGACAGACCTTCTACGACAACGCGTGAAAATACTATTTCTTCTCAGCGGTCTTTTGTTGAATTAGTTTTTCAAACCGAGAATCGCTACGTAGGGCGTTGAATTCGGGTTCTAGATTCGCTTGCTCGATAGGATATCCATTCTTAATGGCTACCTGTAAACTTTCCAAGGCTTGCTTGGGTTGGTTGGCCAGTACCCGTATCTCCGCTTCCTCGGAAAGTAAAATCGGGTCGGAAGGTGAAATCGACCGTGCCATCTTCATGTAGTACAAGGCTCGTTGTGTGTCACCATTTTTTGCACTGTAGACCGCCAGGTCACCTAAAGTATTTGCATCCTTTGGATTGACCTCCAGATCGTTATTGGCCAGCGCAATGGCTTTATCATAGGTCTCTGTCGCCCTTTTCTTGTCCCCCGCCCAAAAGTACGCGGCTGCCAAATTTCCAACATAGAGTTCATTCTTGGGATGTAGGGCAACCGCCTTTTCTCCGACGCGAACTGCCTCTGCATAGCGTGCTAGAAAGAAATAGGCCACGCCCAGATTGGAGTAAACGTCAGCATAACTTTGAAGCTGAAGCGCTCTTTGATACTGTGTTATGGCTTCCGGGTAATTGGCTTTCTGGAAATAAACATTCCCTTTATTCATGTAACCCAGGTAATTATCCGGATCAAGTTGTATCACTCGATCGTAGGATTCAAGCGCTCTATCCATTTCACCGAGCTGCAAATAGGCATCGCCGAGTTCATTATAATTAATCCAATATTCAGGAAATATGATAACCGCGTTTTGAAGGGCCCGAATGCCTTGATCTTTATTCCCTGTAGCCAAATAGAGGTTACCCAGGCGACGATACCCTTCGTCGGATTTGGGCGAGAGTTGTAAAGCTCTCTTAAATTGAACAATCGCTTGCTCGCTCTGGCCTGTCTCCCCATAAATCGTTCCCAGCGCAATGTGCACCTCAGGTAGTTTCTCGTTGAGAGTTTGCGCTCTCAGCGCAGTTTCCATCGAATCTCGGATCCACTGCCTATCTCTGGTCTCTTGGTACATCGCCAGTTGAGCGTCAGCTAATCGTGCGCCCGCCAAGGCGAAGTGGGAATCTTTTTTTAATGCCCCTATGTAAAAACCAATGGCAGCGCGAAGATTTTTTATGTCCTTTGGCCCCAGGAAGGCGGCGCGTCCTTGAAGATACAGTTCATAAGCTTCATTGTTTTCGGTCGGTCGGCTCGGAACCTGTTGTCTCTCGGCAACAAATTGCTCCACGTTTAACGCTTTTGATATTCGAATAAAGATCTTGTCTTCTAAAGAAAGGACATCCGTAACTGCTCCTCGAAACTGTTCCTTAAGAAGAGTCTTGTTGCTGGGTACTTCGTCCAAATTTACCGTGATGAGAATGCCGGTCGCCGTTCCCTCGACGATTCCTTTCACAATCAGGTTAACACCAAGCCGTCCAGCTATCGTTAGAAGCGGCCTAGTTATATCAACTTTCCTCGTAGCTTCAGTCGAAGCGACATTCAGGTCTGGGAGGGTAAACAATTTCGTAGCGAGTGCCTCGTCGAGCCCCTCAGCAATCGAACCTACAATTCTTAAGTCCCCTTTGACGGCGAATGGCAGGACCGCGAGGTAGCGCCCGTTAGGGAGAGGTGGTACTGCTGGAGAAATTTCGGGCTGACTAAGCGCGAAGGAGAAAATCTTATTACGTGAAGTAGGTGAAACTGCGGCGATGGTAAACATTAGGATTGCTGCGGTCGCGAGAAGCCAAATGCGGTTCGTCTTTTGACCAGACGTGGGCATCACACTTGGGACGGCATTTGGATTTGATTTAGAAGCGTCTGTTTTGCTAACTAGCTGCCCGCTGTCAGGCCGGACAGTTGCAGCCTTCCTACGATACGATTCGCCGTTGCGCGGGGCTTTGGTTCGCCGTCCCTTGGGCGATTCCGCGTTTCCTACGTCAGCATCGTAAAGGTTAAAGATATGAATTCTGGCCCGGTGTTTAACCTCGATTTCTCCCACTTCGTGCAAAAGGCTGGCCCAGTTTCTAAGCTGACTCAATACATCTGCCACGGCCTTCGATACCAGAATGTGACCAGCTTGCCCGCAGTCCATTATTCGCTGAGCAATATTAATCCCACCTCCAGCCACATTCCGGCTGTCGTTAATATCGGAGACGCGGTATACAGGACCTGTGTGCACGCCCATCCGGAGTTTGATCTCGGGATGCTCTTTCAGCGCGCTCGACACTTGAATTGCG
>JBBQIT010000546.1:0-2799 GCA_038325205.1 Bdellovibrionota bacterium | reverse complement strand
GCTGATATTTTCAACTCCAAATTTTCCGATGCTCCGGCCCAGGTCTATATTTTGTGGCGATTCTTCCCCAGATATTACGTCCTAAAATATTTTTGGGGCTCGCACGAGACGTTGGGTCGAGGTTTCAAAGACGGCAACGTGCTAACAGGAGCCCTCTTCGGACAGGTAATCCGTAGCGGGGGACCGTGGGACGAGTGGCATACCGAAGTAAGAAACGTGAAAGAAGACTTCAAAAAGGCCTTCGATACCTCCCCTCCCGGCACCGTCCGCGGCATTGCTGTACTCTCGGATGGCGACGATTCTAAGGGCGATTCGGAAGCCGACTATATGGACTTTGAAGCGGCCAAAACGCCTTAGGCCCCGATTTCACTCCAAATTCTCCCCCAGTTGCGTCGCCCCCATGTTTCTACTAGAATGTTGGGCATGAACACTTCAATGCGATCGATGTCGAGCCCAATGAGCCTTTCCCAAACTAACGCCCGCTTTATGAGTGGGGTTTATCGATGGATGACCGGGGGGATTCTCCTTACCGCTTTAGTCTCCAGTTATTTGGGACAAAACCCAGAATTCATCATGACCATGATTCAAAACCGAGCTTTGTTCTACGGCTTGATGATTGCTCAGATTGGAGCCGTTCTTTTCTTAAGTGTCGCCATCAATCGCGTTAGCGCCTTTACCGCGACAGCCATTTTCTTGCTTTACTCGGCCTTAACGGGCGTCACGCTCTCCACCATTTTTTTGGTCTACACTCACGACAGCATCGCTAGCGTCTTTTTCACGACGGCCATTGCCTTCGGAGGCTTAAGTTTTTTCGGTTATGTCACCAAGCGGGATTTAGGACCGATCGGCGCCTTCTGCGGAATGGCGCTATTTGGTCTTATCGGATGGGGAATCTTATCGATGTTCTTCCCGGCAATGATGGGAAGTACTAGCCGAATGGCCTACTCCATCATCGGAGTCGTCGTCTTCTCGGGTCTTACGGCTTACGACACTCAAAAAATTAAGTCGATGGGCATGATGGGAGCGGAAGGATCTGAAGAGAGTCGCAAAGCCGCCGTGTTTGGCGCTTTGACCCTTTATCTCGACTTCATCAACTTATTCCTCAGTCTCATGAGCTTAATGGGCGATCGTCGTCGCTAAACTAGCTCTTCTTTATTCTAGCCTTTGAAAAAAAAGCGGTTTAGGGTCTCCCACTATTAACGGAGGTCCTCATGCGCACGTTTATTCTCGCTATCTTGCTAGGCACGGTCACCACGGCCAGTTCTGATCCCATCTTTAAAATTGAGGTGGGCGAAAACTATCAGGATTACTCCCAGTCCGATCTCAAAAAAAGAGTTTTTGAATTGGAACGGGCTGTCTGGCAATTGCAACAGCAAGTGTTTCAGATGCAAGGTGAGAATAAGCCAATTGCTGCAGCCGCCACGGTGGATTCGGTAATTTGCACGATCGACGCGATGGGAAGTTCGTATCCTGGAACGGGACCGAATAAAGCGGTAGCCATGGCCGAATCAATTAAAGCGTGTAAGGCAGGTCGGGGCGGAGACGGTTTTTTCTGTAAAAATCCCCGTTGCGAATAGACCGATCGGTCGTTTTGCGGGATTGCGATCACAATGGAAAAGTGCTGCGACCAGAAGTAAAGCCGCCGCGATGGCTAAGCGTCCGAGCCCGGGCGTTAGCTTCGACCGATTCACAGCGTGCAGTGCAACTACCGAGAAAGTAACTAAGATCGAAAGCATCAGGGGAACGCGAAGGGCGCTAAAATAAATGCCGAAAGACCAAACCGGCACGAGAGAAAGAATAACGAAAAGAGCGATCTGCCTTTTGCCTCGAATCCAATGATTCAAAATGGCAACCGCCGCCCCTACCAGAACGAGTTCGGCCCACGTCTCTTGAAGCTGTACCAGTTCTGCGAAATGAGCCATAGCCACATCTACCATTTCGGATAATTTCGAAGGGCTCTGTAGCTATGTCGCACCTGACCAAAGCATTATGAAGAGTTCTTCACATTTTTAAACTGTTGCGACGTCGAAGGCAGAGGGTCCGCGGTGGATTCCAAGGGGATTTTCCGGCGTATTATCTGTTCTAGGGTGGCGAGGATCTTCTGAGGATTGGTTTTGAACGGCAGACCTGAGAGAAGCATCTGCGTTAATTTGGGATGATTCCACATCACTACCAAGTATTGGGCGATGGCGGCAAAGCGCGGATTTTCGGAGCCCGTGAGCATCGACTCCCAAGCTTTGATCCGTTTCCAAAATTCCGTCTCCGCTTCCGACATCGGATAGGCTTTAATGCCCTCGGGGGTCTCGTTCTTAAGCAACTCTTCCCACGAAAGGCTCCCCAAACGAAATTGGTCCACTCCACCGTTGGCTAAGACCAGTTTTGCGATGGTTAAAGGAAGTCCTTCCTTCATCAAAAAGGGAAGCGCCACTCGAACCAGATCATTTACTCCTGGCTCTAATTCAAGAAGCCCGCTCTTCATGATCTGATCGCCTGCCCCAAGCATCAAAGGAACGCCGCAATCCATTTCTGTCCAGTCGAGATTTCCATCCTGATCCTTGTCACACATCAACATCACTTGATCGAGAGCGGTCACCACTGCAGCAACTGGGAGGGCATCCGACGGAGTGGAATAGTCGGTAAGCGTTCGCTCCTTATTATTGTTTCCGAATCCAAAGTCGATCACCTGGCGGCTTCGCTTTGGCGAAAACGCGACAAGAGAATGGAAGAGTGAATTTCTAGTAGTGATAGGCAACGCCTCCACGATGGGACTTAAATAAGGGCGATACGTTTTCAATCCCG
>JBBQIT010000545.1:0-2805 GCA_038325205.1 Bdellovibrionota bacterium | reverse complement strand
ACTGCCGTAGCGATACTGCCATAGCCGGTTAGTAGAACTACGCGGCAGTCAGGGGACTTTGCTTTCAATACTTCAAGGATTTGTAGCCCGTTATCCTGTCCGACCCGTAGATCCAAGATAGCAAATCTAAATTGCGGATTTCGAATCTCATTGAGATCGGCTAACGAACTCGCCATCGAGATTTCGTAGCCTCTATCCTCAAATTCCACTTTAAGTGTTTCCGAGAAACTTACGTCGTCCTCAACGATTAAGAGGCGGTGCTTATCTTGAGTCTTTATTGGCGTTTTTGGTTCACGCTGTTTTTGGGAGTGCAAGTTTTGCAATGGCACCTCCTCCTTTCCGATCTAAAAGTTCCAGGGAGCCGCCCATCACTTCGCAAAGGCTTTGGCAGTTAAATAGACCAAGTCCCGTGCCTCTGGGGCGAGTGGTAAAGTGCGGGCGAATTCCACTGACGGAAAGTTCCGTAGGCCATCCCGGTCCGCGATCCATTACGCAAATGAAAAGTCGTTCAGAGTCCTCATCCAATTCTAGTTCGATGTGTTTTACTAGGGCGCTTGCCGACGCGGCGTTGTCCAGCAGATTAAAGAGCGACTTTGCAAAAATCTTCAACGGAACTCGACAGCGTTGCACAGCCCGCAGAGAGTTGTTTAGTGTCACTGTAATTCCACGGTTGGAAACTTTCCACTCGTTAACCGCGTCCGCGACATAGGCAGAAATATCGACTTCTTCGAACAACAACATCGACGAGTCGAGGGGTGCCGTTGTCATTTCTCGAAGAACTTTTTCAGACTGATCTAAAGTGTCGGAAATGGCTTTGACGTCTTGATTTGTGGCACCCAGCGATTCGTGCCGCTTTAACCGGGCAAGGCGCATGCGTAGGGTGTTCAACGGTGTTGCGAACTGGTGAGCAAATTCGGCAGTTAGCGCCCCCAAGGCAAGTAAATGATTAATGCGGTCTTCACGTGACCGGGCTTGGGTGAGATTGTTCCGCGTGACCCGAAGAGTATCCGACAAGGAGGCGACGAGGCCCCAAGAGATAAACAAGGAAACAAAAAGGGCAAATAGAGGCGTGAGTTCCCAAACGTAGATATCTGATGAAAGAACCTGCCAATCGCGCGCGCCGAAAAGCGCGAGCAGACATCCCAGAATCAAAACGACAAACCAGCCCCGGTAGTTTCCACGTAAGAGGAGGGCGCCCAGGGTTGCGTGAATAAAGAGTAGCGGGACAAAAGGATTTTTGGTTCCACCGCTTAGAGCAAGTAGGAAGGAGAGAACGGCGGTATCAACAGCGACTTGGATAAAGATGGAGCGATCTTCGGGCTTTGGGTTCTTTCGGATTGAGGCAACGGAGAAGCAGTTAAACAACCAGAGAAAGAACACGGTACCGAAAAACGGGTAGATGAGAAGCGGCTCTAGAAAGACGTACTTAAATCCAATGATTCCCGCAACTACCTGCGCGGCGAGTGCTATCCATCGAAGTGCAATGAGCCAAGCCGCAATCGAGGCATTCTCGGATACCCCTTCTTGGTTTCCGGGAAGCAGTATCCCCAGACGCCACGCGCTTAGAGGACGACGTATGTTTTTACCTTTTTTCATTCCACTCGCTTTGAAGCTTCCTATCATGAATTCAATGATTTAAGGAGGACATTGAGCGGCTCAAGTACCTGGGCTCCAACCGATTCCGGTAGCTGCGCCAGGTCCTCTCGATCGAGGTGTGGCCCATCCATGCGGAGACTTCTTCGAGCCGATATCCGCGATTGAGCATCAGATCGGTAAATCCTTTTCTGCCCCCGTACAGCCCGACTCCTTCTCCAAAGTGTCGCCGGAGTGTTTTCACGCAAGGTCTTGCAAATTCCCCCGACCGAACGATCCTCGAAATGCCTTTTTGCTGCTTTGAAATCAGAGGAATGAGTTTCCATCGCTCTCAAGGGGGCAAAGCCACTAATTTCTCCTGGTAGATCCAAAGAACGGAAGGTCCCTTGGGGATTCGTTTGATATGAAAATTCCCCGGCTGTTTCAACCGGTCGATTTCGGACGGGCGAAGGCCTGCCCACACTGAAAGAAGAAGCCAGTTGTAGTGCCGCTCGTGGAGCTTTTCCCGCGTGGCTTCGAGTTGGACAGCGGAAATCGGATCGGCCTTCCGGCGCCGGTCTGTGATTTTTTTGTAGAACGCCTGCGAGAGGCGACTTCGTTCGTGCCCCCTCGGGGACGGGACTGGAAGAAAGGCCATCCCCGTTTTGCGGGAAATGAAATATCCCCAATGATTAATCAGTCGCAAAACTTTTCGGATGTAAGAGAGGCTCCAGGCCTTTTCGTAAAAGCAGTCATAAAATCTATCGACAGAATCAAACCACTCACGAGGTTCCAATTGAAGTTCGATAATGATCTTCTTCGCAGTGGACCAGCAGGCGGCGGTGGGGCGTCGATCCGAATCCGTCAATCCCCGACGCATGAGAAAGCGTCTTTCAAATTCTGCGAGAAAGGGTTCGGGGAAAATAGCGGCGTCGATCTGGTTTGAATGTTTACGCCTCAATTCCATTTCTAGATGACGTTCATCCTGTCGCCGTAGACGAAGGGAGCTGTTGAGTTGCTTTTGGCGCGCACGGGCCTCTTCAAGCGACATCGCTGGGCGAAACCCGAGGTCTCGCCAGCGCTCCTGCCCAACGTCACATTCCTTTTTTGGCCGCTTCGATGTGACGCTTGCAGCATCCAGCTTTCGGTAGGATACGAACTGCAATTTCCATTGAGGAGTGCTCTTTTTAACCGGCAAAAAACGAACGTAGTAACCCAAGACGACCTCCAATA
>JBBQIT010000544.1:0-2851 GCA_038325205.1 Bdellovibrionota bacterium | reverse complement strand
TATTCTGCGAGAAATTACAAAAGGTAAGCGAGCTATATGGAGCTCAAATTCATGCGTTCGTTTTGATGTCGAACCACTTCCATATGCTCGTGAGTACGCCGAACGCCAATATCGATTCTATTATGCAGTACCTTCAACGAGAAGTGGCTAAGACAATGGGACTGATTTCCGGTCGGATCAATCATCTTTTCGGTGCTCGATACCACCCTAGCGTGATCTACGATCCCTTCTATTTGGCACACGCTCTAAAGTATCTGTATCGAAATCCTGTAGAAGCTGGCTTATGCGAACTTGTTGAAGACTATCCCTTCAGCACCGTGCGAGCTCATCTGAATCAATCCTTGAAGGGCTTTCCCCTCCAAGCTTTGGATAAAGAGTTCGCACGACTTATCCCGACCACCAACCCCGAGTTCTACGCCTGGTTGAATCGCCGCCCTCATCCCAGAAAGACAGAACTCATTCGACTGGCCCTAAGAAGGAAGACCTTCGCATTCACCAAAGAGCACAGATTTAAGCGTCACGTGCAGGAGCTACGAACGGGCGTTGAAAACGAGGTCGAAAAGGTAACGAATACCTTTTCGACCTGTGTTTCCTAAATAATTACCCTTACATGCAATTCCGGGTTACAATGGGGGCGTAATTTTTCCTCTTACGCAAAGGATGTCCATTGGATACCGAAGTCATTTATAAGCTCACTCTGGATGCCAACTTGATGGCATCCCCGAATAATTCGGGGATGGAGACCATTAAGAAATGGAAGGCGGAAGGTAAGATTGATGTTCTTGAGGTCGACAAGCCGACCGTGAGTCGCGAACAGCCTACTCATGGATGGCCCGGGGCGCCCCCAAAACCAGTTCCTGAACGGACTGGCTCTTGGAAGGGCAAGAACCGACCCGCCAAAATGAAAGAGTCTGGAAACGCCAATTTCAAAAGTATCGCGTCGATTCTCTTTCCGGGTAAGGACCCGCTAAGGCTGAACATGACCGAGATCAATACGATCGCGCATCTTATTCGCCATCACTCGATCAAAAATGAAATCTTCGTGACCGTAAACACGAAAGATCTCATTAGCGATGGACGCCGAGACGTTCTGAAATCACAATTCGGGATCATCATCATGACCCCCGAAGAAGTGGTTAAGATGTTGCCGGTCCTTTCGGGATGGGAAAAGCCAAAGGGTGAGAAGAAAGCTCCCGTGGTGGCAGCGCCAGTTGCCGAAAAGCCAAAGCCAGCAAAAGCCGTGGCGGCAAAGCCTGCTAAGCCGGCGAAAGTCGCAAAAGCTGCTAAACCGAAAAAGTAAGATATCGTCGATAAAGCTTAATTTGCTGCAGCGCACCAAGACCACTTAGACTCTCCGTGCTAAATCTTTTCCCATGAAATTTACATGGGTATTGGGGTTAGGGTTAGTCTTGTCTTCTATTTCTGCCAATCTTCTCGCGGTGGATGTTAACGAGATTGAAAAAGCATTAACAACTACTGGCCTTGACGGCAGCGTGCACGGCGTCGTCAACGACCAACACATCTACGTTTTTACGTACCGAAATCCTGACGACTTTTTTGATTACTTAATCATGTCGCTGGTTCCCTCTAAACCGGCGCTAGCAAAGACTCTTGCTGGTTTGAGCCGCCAAGATAAAGTTCGAATCAAAGGAACTTTCCTAGTAAACCCAAGTCCGCAAAAACACATTAGTGTGGAATCGCTAGAAGTCGTGGAGAAGTACACCCCCGTCCCTTCAGCGCCTCCCTACGAACACCAAGCTAAGATTCCCAAAGACCTGCTCAACCTAACCAAAGCAACTTTCATGGTTCATACCGTCGCAGGCGATGGCCACATTTTGGTAGCCGAGTACAAAGACGCTGTGATTCCCGTCTACGTAAAAAACGGCGAGCTGACTAAGAACTTATATAGAAATGATCTCGTTCAGTTGGAGTTTAAGATTCAAGCAAGTCCCAATGAGCCCACTCATTTAAATCTCGATGAAACGAGCCCTACCGCCGTTACGATGATCGACTCCATTTCTGCAAAAAACGGAAGCCAGGCGACCCTTGAGGGAGAGCTTATTTTGTTCCCAAAGAGTCCCGAGATTGCCTTTAACGTTTTCGCTCTCAAAGAAAGCCTCCCCGGCGGCGCCAATCGGCAATACACGTTAGCCAATATGGAAGACGCCGAAGTCTTCAAAAAAATCCGCGCGGCTCTGCAGACGGCTTGGGACAAATATCCGGGTGAATATGTGAATGGCAGAAACAAACTTTTGAGCAAAAGACTTCGGGTGAAAGCCACGGGAACGATCAATGAGATCGATCCCAATCAAGCAAACCCTCAAATTCTTTTAAAGTCGGTGGAGTCCGTGCAGATCATTGAGCTTCCAGCCGCTTCAAGTCCGGCTAAGTCAGATGGATAGTAACATTGACGACGATACCTTAAAGAAGTGGGGACAAGCAGCGGATCCCTCTCTAGCGACTGTCTCCCAGGAATTACTTCGCCTAAGACATGCGATTCGGATTCACCGCGACAAGACCGGACACGAGCTTTGCTGGCTCAACGATCGAGAGTTGTGGGCCGAGCTGGGCGAGGCGTTGCCCACTCCTAGCGACACCCTTCCTCCCCGCGACGCGTTTTTGAAACAGTGTGCGGTGTTTCATGAGTCGCGATTAAAAAAACTTCCCTACGAAGAGCCTAAAACGCCCACGTAACTCTCCCCCCTGTCACGCCTGAATAACGCATTCCAGCAAACCGCTTCAACGAGAACATCCGTTAACACGATTTAAATGTTCACTGCGCGATTCGGTCTGACATTAGTAGACTTTCTTTTAGGAAAGGGAGGGGCAGTAAATGAAGCATCTTTTATCG
>JBBQIT010000543.1:0-2864 GCA_038325205.1 Bdellovibrionota bacterium | reverse complement strand
TATGGTGAGTTCTTCGGCAGCAAGGATATTGACCATGTCTTTAAGAAGTTAAAAGAATGGAATTTAGTCGAAACACTTTCCAATGCCCAAAAGGACAAGTTGGCCAATTACGTCGTGCTTAGAGCCCATGGACTAAAAAAGGCCAAAGATTCAGATCTCCAGAGCGAGCTCGCGGAGATGGGAATCGTTTTCAAAGCTAAAGGACAAGATGTCACCGTCGAAGCTTTAGATCTCGCTATCGCAGATGCAGGCGCTATTGAAAACTCCAAAAAGATTCGGGTGTACCCAAAATCTCTCGCTGAAAAAGCCAGCAACGAGGCTCTACCTCAAGCCACCGTCGTGTTTCACGGAAACGCCAAGGGTAAGGAAGCGGGGCTTGGGCTAGAAACCATTGAAAAAGATCGTAATAGAGTAGCCGAACTTCGAAAGTCAGGAGACGGAGTGCTTCTCATTGGCGATCTACATCTGTATCGGGGAGAAAAGGAAAATCAGGCTTTCCGCAATTTGCTTTCTGAACTTAAAGACCACGCCCCAAAGAAGCTGATTCTAGGGGGTGATATTGTCGACTCGATCGGAATTGAAAAAAGAGAGATCCCAAAATTAGCTGGCCTCGTTGCAGAAAGTGGCCAACTTCCCTCAAACCTTCAAGCGGAGCTAAATACTTTGGCGGCAAGATTGGCTAAAAAAGAAGAACTCCCGGAAGTGTTAAGAGAGCCGGAAGTCCGGTTGAAGCCCGGAGTCTCTCCGCCACAATTCACCAATGAGTCGGCAGCAAAGATTCGATTCGCGCTTACTATTTTAGAATTGAAACGAATTAAAGAGGCCCTTCCCAATACAGAAATCTCTTTTATCGTTGGTAATCACGACGTACCTAGAATGGAATTCTTAACTCGAGACGGTAACGACGAATCGGTTGTTTATCGCTCTGGCAAAAAAGACGTTAAGACTCTTAAACTCCCTCACATTTTGGCGCTAGAAAGAGGGGAGCTAAAAAAGGAAACTCTCTTTAATGCTCTCGCGGAGGCCAACCCAGGGCTATCTCCGGAAACCATTAGAACGGAGTCCTCGGCGTGGTTTCCCAAATTGAAACAAGCTTTCCAAATCAAAGGAAGCTCAGTGGCCAACTTAAAAGACCACCGCCACTACGACTTGGCTTTTGCGTCTTGGTTCACTCAGCGAGGACGAGATTTTGGAGTGACTACGCTAATCACCGATCCTGCGGCTCCCGTTCAGATAGGGGATAATGCGCTCGTTCACGAGCCCATCCTGTTAACTCGAGACACCGAGAAGACGCCCAACTTACTTCGCCTAGTAGAACCTAGCGATAACCCTTACGGCGTTCAGCCGGAACTTAGTGAGTTCACGCGTCGGGTAATTAATTTTGACCAACACGTCTCAGCAAGCATTCAAAGAGACGACCCTTCGGGACGAAGCTTCACCAATATTCTAGTGGGAGCTTTTTCTGCTTCGAACGCTAACCCCGGTCAACGCTATAGCGCTTCGGTCATCGATCCCAAAACGGGAGAGGTTTATCCTGTGACCTTTTTTAATAGTAGAAAATACTTTGAAAACCCCGAAGGGTTAGGCGTGGCGCCCTATTCCCTAGCTCCCACGACCCGACTGAACTACGAAACGCCTATAGCCTACAAAAAGGGAGCTTAAGTTCGTTTGGGGATCACAGATACCGTGAGACGGCTAACACACACGAGTTTGTCGCTATCCTCGGTAATCTTAATTTCCCATACATGAAGCGATCGTCCTAGGTGAACGGGGCGAACGGTTCCCGTGACTTCGCCTTCCGTCACTGAGCGAATGTGGTTGGCATTGATCTCGATCCCTACGCACCACCTGTCGTCTTCCGGCGGTAAGACAAAGAACGAAGCGGTACTTCCCATGGTCTCAGCAAGGCTTACCGAAGCCCCGCCATGCAGAATTCCATAGGGCTGATGCGTCCGTTTGTCGACGGGCATAGTCGCTTTAATGTAGTCATCCCCACACTCGGTAAATCGAATACCGATGGCTTCTAGCATCGTATTTTTACCGGTGCCGTTAAGCATCTCTACCGTGATTTCCCGTTTCCAAATCTTCATTCCCTTGGCGTATCACTAACCCCAAAGGTCGGAAAGGTATTCGTTACCTTTTCGACCTTGATCGGTTATGTCAGAAAGTATGGAAATTAGAGAGCAGTTAAAGTTAGCGGTAGACGCCAAAGAGTACGAAGCCATTCGTGACGAGTGGAAACGTCATTCGATCGCAGAAGATGCGAGAGACATCGCGGGCCTTATCTCTACCCTCACACCAGATTGCTGTTATGAACTAGTAGGGACTCCCCACCTATGGAATGGACATGAAGGGGCCAAGCAATTTTATACTCAATTACTCACCGCGATTCCCGATATCAAATTTGATCTAAAAAACATTGTTATCGGTCCTCAAGGAGTCTTTGAGGATGCTCACGTTACCGGGACCCATACGAGTGACCTTTTGAATTATAGAGCCACGGGAAAGAAGATTCAGTTTCAAGTTGCTATTTTGTTTCAGTGGGACCCGAAACTTAAAAAGTTTCGTGGAGAACGGATGTTTGCGGATTTAAAGACTGCCCTCTCCTGAGACTATGTCCCCGTCTTTTCTAAAACTTCCGATTCCGCAACCGGCTTCAGTTTTAGAAACCCTAAGTGCGAAGCCACCACACACAATGAATATCCCAAATCGATTTCAAAGAAGCGGTGAGCGAAGTTAGCTCGACCAGGAAAAGCATGGTGATTATTTTGAAAGCCTTCGCCGAAAACGACGATTCCCACGAACATATTGTTCTTGGAGTTATCGGGTTCGTTAAAATTCTGATAGCCGTATTTGTGCGCTAG
>JBBQIT010000542.1:0-2866 GCA_038325205.1 Bdellovibrionota bacterium | reverse complement strand
GATTTGCGACTGGTAGCTCTGCAAAGCCTGTTGGTCGAGCGTAAGCCTATTATTGAGGTCCGCTTTCTTTCTCTCTAGCGCCTGGCGATCGCCTGTTTTACTGGCCCACTCCGACTCCTTTTGGTTGGCTTTGGAGCGAGCCGAATTAGAAATGTCTTTCTGTGATTCGTATAAAGTCTTGAATTTTTGGTAGTTAACCCGGTCTGGAATATCGCCAGAAGCCAGAAACGAAATAGAAACGCCCAGAAGACAAACGTATCCCAACAAATTTTTCATCAAATCCCCCACCCAAAACCCTACTGCGACTTAAATCAAAGCTGAGGAGATTAGCAAGAAACTTCTTACGCGCCGCTCAGAATTTAGTGCGTCCAGCTGTGTCTCGCTTCACGGTCGAGCCGGGAGTCTAGATCGGCACAGTCGTTGCTACGAAAAGATGATGAATAACTCAAAAGGAGAGATTACCTATGCGAGCTCATCAACTTTCAATATTGTTGTTGGTATTTGCTACGACAATGGCCGGCGCTGCCACGCGGAGATCAGAACCCATCACACCGCCAGAACCTGGCTTCGTAGATTCGGGCCTCCACGCTTCGGACAAAGGCTCCTACATCCGATCCGTTGAAGGCAAGCTCGACACTTGGGGGCAAATGATCAAAGGACTTCGAGAGCGTTCTGAAACAGCAGATGAACAGGACGGCAAGGACATGAGACAACTGGCGAGTTATCTCGATACGCGAGTCAGCGACGTCAGCGTGGACTTAGAAAAGATACGCCAGTCCGACAACAATTCGTTTCAGCCTTTAGTGTCGCGGATCCAATCAAAGCTTGGAGACATGCACGCTCGATATGCCAAGTACGAGGCGGAGTAGCTCCGGCTAGTGTGGAAGCGCTGACTTATCTTCAGCCGAAGTTTTCGCTCTCTTCTTTACGGTAGGAATCTTAGCGAAGCTCTGCTCGACGGAAATCGTTAAGCGTTTTAAAGCTTCGGTCATAAGCCTTCCCTTTGGCCAGACACAGGTAATGAAAAAGGGGGCGTCCCATCCTTTGGGAACCTCCAGAGCGCGAATCTCGTCGGAATTTTCTTCGACCAACCAATCCGGAATAAATCCCCATCCCGAGGACAGAGCCACTTGCTTCATCGCGACTTCATAACTATCAAACAAGCACTTTGGTTTAACTATAATCTTAAATTTTTCAAACATGGGATGTCTTTCGCAAACATCGACACCTTGAAAGGCTTTCGGCATGACTGCGGGAAGATCCGACAACATGGCGTAACGATCGGCTGGCTTTTTACGAAAAATAGGGTGTGATTTTCTAAGCGCTATAAGAAGTTGTCCCGAACGAACGACCTGACTGGACACCTCCGGATGGCTTTGCGGATTGAAGCAGACCCCAAAATCATATTCTCCCCCTAATACGCCAGAAATGACTTGCGCCGATCGCAGCGTGTAGATTTCAGAAGTTAACTCAGGGTTCTGTTCTTGAATTCCTGCCCACGCCGAGATGAGATAACGTGCACAAAGTAAATGGGTGCCAGCGATTCGGTAGTGGCCGCGCAATTGAACTTGATCGGACTGCAACTCTTCGCGAATGGCTTCGGCTTCCTGCAAAAGCCCTTTCGCTTTCTCCATTAGAAATTTTCCATGGGCCGTCAGAAAAATTCGCTTCCCTTTTTTTTCGAAAAGATCTCTTCCTAACTCTTCTTCTAAAGCCGCTATGCTGTGGCTGATCGCACTGGGGCTAATCGAAATCGCTTTAGCGGCTTTCCCAATATGCTCATACTTACCTGCCATGACGAAGTATTGCAGTTGCTCTAATTTCATAGGTTTCTTTCCTGAAAAGACAGACCTGCCCTCGATAGACCGCCTCCTTAGTTCCTATACACCCGCCGCAAAAATATTCGCACCATTTTTTTCATCGATTTAGTGCGTTTTAATTCACTTTATCGAATTAATGGAAATTGCTTATGTTTGAGGCGCGGGCGACCGGTCCGGAAAGATCCGCCACCCCGGATATTTGGCTGGTTGAACGATAATAGCGAGGGCCGCGGCACTAGCCTAAACGCGTTTAGGCGAGCTGCGGCCTTCGTTCTTCAAAAAGTCGCGTCTGCGG
Source organism: Bdellovibrionota bacterium (assembly GCA_038325205.1). Taxonomy (GTDB): domain Bacteria; phylum Bdellovibrionota; class FAC87; order UBA2466; family UBA2466; genus JBBQIT01. Next base: position 751 of record JBBQIT010000542.1, on the reverse strand, counting down.
AGATGGCTTCCATCAAGCGAAGCTCGTAGGCCTCGGCGGAGATCTCGACCGCTCCCAAAGATTTTAGATGGGGGGTTAAAAACTGGACTTCCATTAGCAAGAATTTACTCTTTTTCAAACGTTCGACTAAAAAGTGGAGCGCGACTTTAGAAGCGTCGGTTTCCGTGTGGAACATAGATTCTGCGAAGAATCCCGCCCCAATACAAACGCCGTACGCCCCTCCCACCTGCTTATCGCCGTTCCACACTTCTACGGAATGAGCGAATCCAACATCGTTCAGTCGTCCGTAAATAGCGACAAACTCTTCGCTGATCCAGCTTCCTTCGGGCCTATTGGCACAAAAACGCATGGTGGCTTCAAAAGCCTTATCGAAAGTGGCCGTAAAGGCTTTCTGACGAAGCTTCTTTTGCAAAGAATGAGAAACGTGGAAGCCATCTAGAGGAAGAATGGTTCTTGGGTCTGGGCGGTACCAAGACACTTCGCTCGTATCGGAATCCGCCATGGGAAAGTAACCATTGGCGTAGGCTTGAATAAGAAGTTCTGGAGTTAGCGCCGGCATAAAAAAAATCCCCCTACGTTTTACCATTTCGGTAAATCGAAGGGGGATTTTTTAAATCAAGACAAGGGAACGTTCGGAACGACTAGCAGAATCGTCCGCCGCGACATCCGAATCTTCGAACGCCACAGCATCGAGCGACTCGGCGACAACAGCCGCGTCGGAATCCGACAGCAACAAATCCACCACCACCGT
>JBBQIT010000541.1:0-2926 GCA_038325205.1 Bdellovibrionota bacterium | reverse complement strand
AAGCGCGACCTTTAAATCTTTTAGGGGCAATGAAGCCGAGCCAATTTTCTTTTTCTCTTTGCTTGCGGGAATTGCCTTATCACCGAACTTGATCGCGTATTCGATCTTGTTGGCTTGTTTATCTTCGAGCGAGGCAAAAAGTTGAATCTCGGTGCCATCGGTGGATATTCCGTAGTTATTGGTGATGTCTGCTGATTTTTGGAGAAGCTTTTCTAGCTTTGCTAAGGCGTGGGCTCGATTGACTGTGCCTTGGTAGTCGTCGAAGTCTCTAAAGTCATAATTTTCTGCGGACGCAACAGTAGAGAGCCAGAGGAAGGTTGCCAAAAACAAAGCACGTAAAACCATCATTCACCTCAGCAAAATCCGAACGTTAATATGTCGACGACGGGCGAGGGTATACCATAAAGACGCGGGGTTAGGTCAATATTGAGTTGAGGATTTGAAAGTATGACTAAAATTTCAAGGTATTAGCGGGGGCAGAAGCGTTCCGTAGTCGTATACGAATACGAAAAACTCTTACTTAGTGTTTTACGACTTCTTTGGCTGAACTTGTGATGTGCAAGCTCCGCGCAATGGTCTCGAATTGTGGAAGAAATTTCGGGAAGGTCGCAGGAAGGGCAGAGCCCGTGACCACGTAGCCGTTAGTTCCGTCTACCGTCATGTATTGGAGCACTTTTGCTCGCGTGGTGCCCAAACGGTGAGTGAAGATGCTCCAGTAGAAATCGTGATGATCAATCGTGCTGTGACCTTTTTTATCTAGATGAAATTCACTAAATGCTTTTGCCAATACCGTTTGGCTGGCGTCGAAGTATTGCTTCGAATTCATTTTTGCGTTGAGCGGCTCTACGACGACGTTTACGTTTTCACGGAAAGCGTCTTTTTTTCCTTCAACGGGGCGAAGGGCAATGATGGCAGCGCCCATCGCGTCTTTGCGTTGTTCCCACTTTTGCGGAAGTAGTAAGGAGAAGTGCTTCGCAGCATCTTCGTATTTTTCCATTGAAGCGGGAGCCGAAGCGGCTTTCGCCTTGGGCTTTGCTTTCGCAAAGGCGCCGTTCGCGAGTAGCGTGATGGCGAGAACGGCAAAGATACGAAAAGTGGTACTGGTTAAGCGATGCGTCAAGAAAGCCTCCTGTAGAGTGCCCTACCTATGTATATCGGGCGGCGCTGAGCTTCGGTTGAGGGGAGATCTCGCTTAATCGGCCGAACCAACGGCGATAGCCTTGGGTGCGGGGCGTCTTTTCACGAGTAAGCGGGGATTTGACTCGCCTCGGAGGAATCTTACCAAATCTTCCCACCATTCGACGTGTTTATTAAGTTGGCTGGGTTCTGACCCAAACTTGCCTTCGTAGGTGAGCGCCAGGGTTCCGTAACGAGAATAGTAGTAGTCTTTGGTGGTCCCTTTAGGTGAGTAGCCCAGAACATCTCCGGTCCTTCCCACTTCTACGCCTAAATGGGCGGTAGCCATCTGTCCCAGCACCTTAAATTGATTGAGGACCTCTTCGGGCAATCCTGGCCCTTCTTTGAAAGACCACGGGTAGAGGAGTGCCCCAGCGCAGCAGTGATAATCCACGGACACCCGATAGGTGAGACGTTCGGTTTCCTTCAGATTTTCGAGTGCGTTGGAAAGGAGCCTGGTTTCGGATTCATGGAACCCTTCGAAGTTAGCTGCCTTTACCGACCAGTCACGATTGAGATCCTCCAGGTGTGAGTTTTCTCTGGTGCCTGCCGCGAATCCGTCAGGATTCAGGATGGGAACAAAAACGAACGCTCCGCCTTCATTAATAAAATTGGTGAAGACGCCGTTGGGCTCTTTAGCTTTCCGCAGAATCTCTTCAGGTAACCGATCTTCAATATTGAGGTACTCGTTACCGTGAGTGCTACCGCTCATGATCATCGTGGGATGTGGTTCAGCGGTGCCTGCCTTTTTCACAATGAGCAGACGAAGCGGAAGTCCTTTGGGACTTTTTCCGTAATCTACAATGCGGACTAAGGTAGAGAATTCCTTTTGAAGTTGGTCTTCCCAAGACACGATCGTTTCGTATTTAGGACGTTTCACTCCAGAGTCACTCCACGCAGGAGTGTCCGCTTTTGCTTTAACGGTTAAGATTTGGCTGATTGCGATGACGCTAGCTAGCGCTAGCGCGGTGAAGCTTTTCAACGGCATCAATTCCCCCCAACCCTTCTTTTGTTATAAACAAGAAGGAAGAAGATGTCCTGACAAATTCAATTCACTGCGTCTTTTTTTTTAACTTTTTTGGACAATCAATTCGAAGCAAGGCTGGCCGGAAGCAAGAAAGTGGTTCTCGAATTTGGTTCTCCCCGTGGGGAACCGCTCTAAATCATTGTACGCGTTTGGTTTAATTTCTCCATACGCAAGTGTCTGTAGCGAATACTTGGTTTCACACACGTACTTAGCTTCATCGATGTAGAACTTTTGATCCGAAGCCCACACTAATATTCCGCCCGGACGTAAGATTCTAACGATGTGAGGCATGACTGGATGCACTGGCCAGCGGTGTTTACGCTGCGAAGTCTTTGGCCACGGGCACGGGTACATGATGTAAATTCTTTCTAAACTTTCCGTGGGAATCCCGTGCATGAGAGGGGGGATTACGTTGCCCCGGTAAGCAGCGACATTTTTTAACCCTTCGCGCTGGGCGCGATAAATTAAACGATTGCCGCGCATGCGATCTCTTTCGATCGCGATATAAAACGTATCAGGATTTTGTTTGGCTAACTCTAGAAAAAACCAGCCGGTTCCGGCACCGATCTCTAAATAGACCGATTTATTTTTTTCGAAGATCTCAAGAGGAATGTAATCATCTCTGTGACCTTTTTGGTGCGATTCAAATACCGCCCCTGATCGTTTGAGATCCATTTCCAAACGGGTGATGTTGAGGGAGGTATCCATCTTAAGCTGGTGCTT
>JBBQIT010000540.1:0-2938 GCA_038325205.1 Bdellovibrionota bacterium | reverse complement strand
CGTCGCATTGATTCTTCGCCCTTTTCCTACTACTCTTTTTTTCACCATGACCTCTACCTCGTTTTGATTCCAGTCTCGTAAACCGGATTAAAACGCAGGTGAGGTCATGCTTCAATTTCAACTAGGTATAAACCGCCGCCGTCCATTCCGTAAGGTCGTTACTTTTAGCGAGCATCGCTTCAAGTGAAGCTGATTTTGTCAGACGAGGTTCGGCGCCATCATGTCGGGCATCTTCGGCATACGAGTGCAGAAGCACACGCGCTTTATCCTTTTGCCCAGTTCGCAATAATCCTAAAATTTCATGATATCGGAAATCCACGAGCCCCAGCGCTTGTTGGTGCGTCAGCGAAAGCTGCCCCGCCGATTCGGCGATTTTAAGAAGATATTCGTGGTCTCGTCCGCGCCAGAGACGTTGCAGGACAATGTCGTAAAGATAAAGCTGATGGACACTAAGAATTTGCTGTTTTCGCCACCGAGTTATCGATCGCTTCAAAGAATCTCGGGAGAGCAGATCGACGTGACTTAGCGAGGAGAGCTCATTCAAGACGACTCGGTGTTCGGGGGCTATCGGACATTGCAACACCGCTTTTTCAAAATTCCAAAACTCTTCAAAGTACCCGTTTCGTAAGTAAAGATATCCAAGCAAACAAGCCAGACTTCCTTTGTCGCGAAGTCTTCCGGTAAAGTAGGCCACGTCAAGCAAAGGCACCAAAAGGGCAATCGCTCTTTCATCCTCTTCGCGATCAACCAATCGATAGATAGCCATCCTCTCGTGATGCAAACGAGTGGTCGGGGTCGGTGACCTCAGCGCTAAATCTCTCAGTCGTTCGAACGCCAGATCAAAAAGAATGCGCTCGTTGAGGTGGTTGTAGCAAATGCAAAGGTTAAACCAGGCGACCGAGGCCGCGCAGGGCATTTCCATTTCGGAATACAGCTCTGCTGCCTTTTTGTGATGACGTGTGCCTTGGCGATACTCGTCGTTAAGATTACAGGCGTAACCTAAAATAAAATAATACTCGGCGCCTATCAACGGACCCAAAAACACTTTGGGATCCATTTGCGAAAGTTTGGCGAGAGAGGCCGCGACATCCTTTTTTCGGTAGAGTTCGCAAGCCAGCGTGATGAATTCCTGAAGCGAGGTTTCTTCGGGGAATTTTTGAGAAAAGATCGTAGCAAGGGTCTCTGCTTGATCATTGTCTCCAAGAACGAGAGCGGCCCGAATGGACAAGTAACTTTCTAAGCGAGACTTTGCTTGAGACGCCAACTGCAAAAGAGATTGATAGTCGAGCGGTCGCAACGCTTGGAGAAAAATCGGCTGAATGAGCTTTTCTGATTCGATCGCTGTCACAGGCACAACATCCTCAAAGTTCGAACCCAATATGACGTCAGTTCTCACAAAATCGTGAAAAAGCGCAAGTACATTTTGAGTACTGCGTCCAAATCGTGAAAACGGAAGAATACATTCGCAATTGGTGCACGTCCGAATCGGCTTATAAACTACCGGAATCTTGTCTCTTTATTGGCGTCTTCTTTATTTTGCGGAATCGCACAAAAGTACTTAGGCATGTATTCGCGGGTTTGTGAAAGTGTCATTCTTTGAGGATGAAGAATGGGCCTGGGAGTTCAGAGTTTTTACGATCTCGTGAACTTGGAGTGGTGAGCGCATCTTTGGTTTGCCCGCAGCTCTCTGGAGTGCGTTTACCATCTTCTAAGAAGCGAACTCCGGTCGCGGCAGCGATGTCGCGACCGGATTTTCCTTCCGCCGATACTGAAATCCAACCTGAAGACAGTGCCGATCTCCACACACGATTAGGTTTCTCCCACATGGCGAGCGGTAATTGGGAAGGGGCGGTGGAGTGTTTTCAACTCGCCTACGATGGCCGGCAAGCGGACATAGAGAGCAGGAATAGTTCCGATACCTCGGTCCTCTATCTGCAAGAAGAGCTGGGCCAAGCCGCTCTAAATCTAGGTTTTGCTCTCGCTAAGCGGGGGATGACCAACGAAGCGGCGGCAAAGCTCGCCGAGGCTGAGGTTTACCAAGACGCCGAAAGCCCCAAACTAGGAGTGCAGTTAGCGTTGCGGCTGCCCCAAATGGCAGTCTCCAAAGACCGCTGCATCCTTGCCTTGATTTACGGGGAAAGTAAGGTAATCCATCGTTCTTTAAAGGAAATTGGGAGCTGGCTGAAAGCTCTCTAGAGGCCGTTTCCAACCGGTAATTGCTTCTCCATACCAGATTGACTATAAGCGTCATATCGAAGTCATGGAGGAGCCCCCCTTGAAGTTAACCAAGTTGCTGCAGATTGCCCTTTGGGGAAGTGTCTTTCTGGCATCCCAGACTTTATTCGCAGAGAATTCCTCTCTGCTCAGAGCAGTCCCCCTGAACCAACAGCCAGGAAGCCCGGCCGTCGAAGGGGATGAAGTAGTCCCCTTAGTGCAAAACGTTTTAGATCCTCGAGTGCTCAACATCGGGGCGATGCTGGGAAGTCTTCAATGGCAAGACCTTGATGCCTATTACGGAACCGCACTGCTTTATCGCGCGACTAAAACACATCTTTATTACATCACTCCCAGCCACGAGATTCCCAACGACCCGAAGAAATTAAAGGGACTTCAACTTCTGGGGGGAGAAGGTAAGGGAATGCCAAAGCCGGCAATACTTTTTGCTTCCGCTCCTGGGCAGGACATTGCGATTTTAGCGGTCGAACGTGGCGTCGAAGATGACGACACTATCGAAGAGCTTCATGAGTGGATTCATGAAGCGATGCAATCGGATCTGGGCCACGAGAAATGGCGGGTGGGACTTCTAGGAGTTCCTGGATTTAATCCGGCGCTTTTCCATATGTTTAAGACTGGCAACTGGATGGAAGAGGGGCGAGCCTTAGAAAACTGGAATGTCGCAAACCCCTTCCCGAATTTTTCGGTAAACGCGATCCCTACC
>JBBQIT010000539.1:0-2973 GCA_038325205.1 Bdellovibrionota bacterium | reverse complement strand
AAATACATCGATCCGTTGGGTTTCGAACTGTAGGCGTTGGGAATCTGGCCGCCGGCGGCCACAAATACGTCGGTCCACTGGGCTCCATAGCCCACGGGCGTCTGAATGCTAGAAGAAGGGACGGTCCAAGGATGTTCTTTGGTTTTACTTTTTGCGAGGAGTCTTTCGAGATCAGCGAGTAACTTTTTTTGGTCGGCGGTGAGTTTAACTTCGGGGATGATCATCTGTTTGCGCATGCGCTCGAGATCATCAGAACGTTTCTTAACTTCCATCTCCCCTTGGGTCGTAGCCGGAGTTGGCTTCTCGATATCTTTCGAGTCGTCCTCGTCGTCTTCCTTAACCTGCGCGGCTTCAGAAGCCGGCTTGCGAGGCTTTTTGGATTTCTTTGATTTGGCGACTGCTGAAGGAGAGAGCATGAGAAAGCTCAGCACGACAGCCAAGAATATTCCACGTAAGTTTACACCCATCCTCTGCCCCCGAAAGTCAGATGGACAGGTCCTCTGAAACTAGCCGGACCCGGCCTCTATTGTTGCTTAACTTCTGTGTCTTCTGATTGAAGTAGACCGTCACGCAAAGTTGCCAGCCAGCCATTAATCTTTTTAAGACTGGGATTTTTAACGTAGGCCAACAAAGCGTGTATTTTATCATCTCTCAGCTTAGATTTGGGATATGTCGACACGGTTTGGAGTTCGTTGATTACCGAGTTATTTAGATTGTTCGACATACGTACGGCATGGGCAATCGCCCAAGTGACGAACACGGGGCCGTCGTCATGAAGAATGCCGTAGCCTACGAATTGCATCGAGTAGGTAAATTCCAAAGCCTTTTGATCGAGCTCTTTCCATGCTGCGGCGCGATCGGAGGCGATGCCCCGTTTGCCGTTGTAAGCTAAGAGATCTTCCGGAGCTCCAATCTCTGGAGCTTCCGCGTACTCATAACCTTCTTTGCCCGAGTCGTAGACTGAGCCTTGAGGCCAAGCACCAACCGGGAGATTAAGAGCGAATTTTGATTCTGGTACCGCTTCATTTTGGCTGGTATTGGCGCCAGCGGCTTTGAGTAACATTTCAGCGGTTCCCAAAGCGATCTTTGCGGTCTCAATCACGTTTCGAGCAGCAGCAGGACTTGGCATGGTTAAACCGCCAAGGCCTGGGGCGCTGACATTCAGCCCCTGAATATTGTTCGCGGCTGCCGCGACTACGGGAGGAACGGATGCTAGCGTCGCAAACTTCATATTACCTTTTTGCTGCCCGCCACTGATCGCTATGATAATCGGAGCGGCAACGATGCCCGGCAATGTCGCCGGAACGGTAATGGGGGCCGGAGGAGCTACTGCTACCACTGAAGGTGTCGCAAACATCCTTGGCACCGAAGTATGGAAAAACACGATTTTAGCCATCGCTGGTGAAGCGGCTAGCTGCACAGTGAGTGCTACCAAAAATAGTTTTGAGCCAGGCGTGTGCTTGCTGCCGACGTTCCTCATCGTTTACACCTTTCGATAAATTCTATTGGAAGGAAATATCTATTTATTTTACCTCAAAACCCTCGAAAAAGGGGAGCAGCCTAAAGGAAGTGGGAGAATGCATTCACTTTTTCAGCCTTCTCGCCACGATCCCTGTCAAAAAGCAGAACAGATTGTGAAGCAATTGTGCAGAGGCGTAGGCTTGAGGTAGACTGTCTCGACATGTTGAGTCAGATCTTACTTCGCCTCCTGCATTTTGTAGCTCCTGAACGAGCGCACCACGTCGTTATCTTTTTGATCAAATGGTACCAACGCCTGGTTCGGTTTAAGCCAAAGCCACGATGGGTCGGCCCGGCCATTCACATCGATGGTATGCCCAAGCTACAGTTCAGAAATCGGTTGGGCCTAGCCGCTGGATTCGACAAAAACGCGGAAGCTTTTGCAGGTCTTTCAAGATTGGGGTTTGGGTTTATCGAAGTGGGGAGTGTCACCCCAGTCGCCCAACCCGGAAATCCCACTCCGCGTATTTGGCGGATGCCCGAACGCTCTTTAGTGAATGCGCTTGGATTTAATAACGTGGGGCTTGCCAGATTTCACCGTAATATTAAACGCCTCCGTCGACAGGCTATCTGTCCTGTGCTCGCTAATATCGGCAAAGGGAAAGACACTCCCAACGAAAATGCGCTTTTGGACTATGAAAAGGGATTCCGCGCTCTGGAAAATGATGTCGACGGCTTTGTGGTGAATCTAAGCTCGCCCAATACGCCTCAACTCTTTCAGCTTCAGACTTCAGAGTTTTTAGAAGGGCTAGGGCGAATCGCTCCCGCTGATATGCCGGTGTTCATCAAGCTTTCGCCAGACCTTTCTAATGAAGAGATAGCCACGTTGTGCGCTATGGTAGCGGAACACAGAAAATTAAGTGGCGTCGTCCTCACGAATACTTCGAGAATCTTCGCCGAGCGACTGAAGATGTCTCGAGGGGGACTATCGGGACCGCCGTTACTGTCACGCGCTTTGGAATGCGTCTCTATCGCCAAGGATGTTTTGAAGGAGCGCAAAACATTGATCGGTGTGGGGGGCGTTTCGAGTCGTCTGGACTATCAACGCATGCGAGCGGCTGGGGCTGATTTGGTCGAAGTCTATACGGGTTTTGTCTACTACGGACCCCGATGGATTCAAGAGATGGCGAAAGAGGCTAGCTTGCCTGATCCGAAATAAGCGCTTTCAATCCTCTTTCATCCAAAATCGGAGTTCCTAAAGTCCTGGCTTTATCCAACTTTGATCCCGCATTCTCGCCGGCGACGAGATAGTGAGTATTCTTGGTAACCGAGCCTGTGACTTTGCCTCCGTGACTTCGTACCAGGTCTTCAGCTTCATCCCTGGAGAGCGAGGGAAGTGTTCCTGTGATGACAAAATTCTTTCCGCTAAGAGAGCTTCCCCGCGCTTCTGCTTTTGCTTCGGAAGGGGCGACGCCTCGCTTGAGAAGACGCTGAATCTCATCCCGGTTCTTGGTA
>JBBQIT010000538.1:0-2997 GCA_038325205.1 Bdellovibrionota bacterium | reverse complement strand
GAATTCCTGTCATCCAAGACGCCTTGCTGCAGCCCACGGGATTTGATCTTCCTTCACTTAAACTCTTATTTACGGCTTTGACGGTAGGCTCTGGTTTTAAAGGCGGGGAATTTATTCCTCTCGTCTTTATAGGCGCGACTTTAGGAAGTGCTCTGTCTCATCTCATTCCGGTATCGTTTGCGCTTCTTAGCGCTGTCGGATTTGCCGCGGTGTTTGCAGGCGCGGCTAATACGCCCATTGCCTGTACCATCATGGCGATGGAGATTTTTGGTCCTAAGATCGGAATCTATGCTCTAGTAGGCTGTTACGTTAGCTACTTCTTCTCTGGCCATCATGGAATATACCAAACTCAAAAATACCCGAGCCACAAATGGGCAAAGCCAAAGAAGGCTTTTAGTCTTTTAAAGCGTCGCTAAGCTGACTTCCGATTAGTCTAAAGCCGTCTTTAAGGATCTCATCTTGAAAAACCCGGGAGTCTTTCACTAGCGGGCCCAAAACTTTTTCCGCTTTGGCATTCATCTCTAACAAATCCTTCAAAAAGAATTTTTCAGTTTTTAACGACCCACCTTCGTTAAAAAGCTGCAGGTCTTCTAAAGCCTTTAGATAGATAGCGACCGTTTCAGCATCCTTGCCCGAAAGGGGGTGTTTGAGAGCTCGGAGGTGGATCTTCATCACTTCAAGGTTCGCTTGCAGTGTCTCGGCGACCTTGGTGAGCTCCTCGTTATTTAATTTCGGACGAATTGATTTTTCGAGGGAGGCACTATTAGCAAGAATAGATTCTTTTCTGGCCTTTTGCCCCTCTTTTTGAACATCAGATCCGGAAAGCTCTAACAGCTTCGCCACAATTCCGATTTCCCGATTCATGCGCCAAAGTTTTTGTAGTACTTCGGGGGAAAACCCTCTTTTATTTAGCGCTAAGCGCGCGGAATGGTCTTCGCGAAGTTCGGTGACTAAATTCCGGAATTTTTCTACAAGATCTTCCTTATCCAAAGTCGGAAATTGAAATTTAGCGAAAGCAAGCTGGTTGAGCGTCAGATTGGCGTACTCAATCAAACTCAAGTCGGGGTTCGCCGCCAGTGCTCCCGGAGCAAGGGGAGCATGACCGCTTGGACCTGCCGATACCCCAGGCTTTCTTAAATTTACGGCATTGGTGTTTTTGTTGGGCTCTTGGCCTCGCAATAATGAGCAAAACGTTGCTAAAAAAATCAGAACCAGAAACCAACCCTTAGCGATGACTTTTAACGGCACAGTGAATTCCCCTTACACAACTAGCCCCAACACCCTAGGCTGCTTTACCCGCCGGCGGCGAAGACTTAAGCAATGGATGTGCCGTATGTCAGATAACTTTACTTTGTGAGGGGCATTCGGGAGAATTTCGGCATTCGAAAACAATAGAGCGAGGGTTCATGCAACACGGACTTCAAAAAGCATTACGAATGAGCTTGATAGGGATGACGGCTTTAGTAGTCAGCCAGGCTGATGACCGAAGGCCTCCTTCTCACCCACCGCGTCCCCCGCTAACGGCGGAGCAGAAACAGGCGATGGGCACCTGCCTTTCTGGCTTCGGAATCAAGCCTCCTGGGCAGGGAACCCCACCCAACTTTCAAGACCCTAAAGTACGAACTGCCTTTCAGACGTGTGCCAAGAAGGTAGGATTGCCTCCGCCCCCTGAAGGCTCTGATGCTCCTCCTCCGCCTCCTGAGGCCGAGGGTAAAGGCGAGTACCGTAAGTAACTTGGCGGATTGAGTTTTTCAAAAGGGATTACCCTTCGGATTTGCCTTTGTGCTAAATTCCGCCGCTATGAAAGCTCTGAGACTCTTGACGGTTGTAGTGTTGGGCCTGAACTTCTTCTCGGTCTCTGGTCGAGCCTCGTTATTCGAGCGTAAAGGGACATCCCTGGTAAAAATAGACGAAAGCCTCGCGGAAAGTGATCGAGTCAATTGGAAGAAACTAACGCCTGCCCATGACATCACGGGCGTTGGCTATCTCGGGGTCTCCTTTGGATTTTGGGATCAAGACATCTGTACCACTTTCGTCATCGATACTGGGGTCGATGCTGGTCCTGCATACGTTTTATCAAACGCTCACTGCCGCTTTTTTGAAGACTTTGGAGCAGAGGCGCTCAAAGCAAACGAAGTTCGAGTAGACCAACCCACTTCCTACTACGTATCGTTCGAACAAGAAAAAATGCGAAAGACCGACCAAGCTCGCGAGTGGGGCAAACGCGTTAGGTTTTCCTTGAAAGAAGTAAAATACATCACAGAATCAGGAACCGACATGCAGCTCTATGAAGTTGCAGCAACACTTGGGGAATTAAAATCGCCTCCGCATAACCTCAAACCTTTGAAACTTAAAAGTACAAAACCAAAAACAGGCGACGCCGTCCGAATTGTTGGGGTTCCCCTAAGAACAGTCCCCTCCAACGATCAGGTATTACACATTAGCGACTGCGCTATCGGCACGGTTACGAAATTGGTTCAGAAATGGGGTAATGAAGTTTACATCTACCCTGAAAGCGTGCGGCATCAATGCAGCTCCATCCCAGGGTTCTCCGGAGGACCGCTTGTCGACGCTTCGGGATCCGTGGTGCTTTTGAATAGTCACGGAACCGATGATTTCTCTAAGGACGCTGCTTGCACCTACGCTTCCATGCCCTGCGAAGTTGATGCGGAAGGAAAAGTAACGGTAAATCGCGAGATCAACTACGGGCAATACGTCGACGGACTTAGCGGATGCTTTAACGAAAAAGGCGTCTTCACTTTAGCGAAGTCGAGCTGCGGATTGAAAAAAAATTAACCTTAAACGCGATCGGTAAACCAACTGTCTTCAGGAATCCTCATCATTAGCCGTTCAACAGTGAGCGCTTCACGAACCCCACCTTCCATTTTCGGCACACTTCGGCGTAGTACAGCGAGGCTTAACAAGGACGTGCGCCGTGCAATGGTTTCGGCTTCGGCAACGTGTGGACGATTCCGATCGGGTCAATAGACTTGCTCT
>JBBQIT010000537.1:0-3017 GCA_038325205.1 Bdellovibrionota bacterium | reverse complement strand
CAGAAGCACCGAACTTTCATACTCAGCCTCAAATTGCCGACGTAAATAGGCCCATGTCCCAGCCTCCGAATCGATCTCAAGCACTACAGGAGATTGAAATGGCTTAGCCAATTCCTTTAGCACAGGCTCGATGGCCGCCTCCTCTAGTTCGAGAAGCTTTGCTACGCGCCCGCAAAGCGCTTCGCTTGGATATCCCACGTGCCCTTCCCTATCGGAGATTTCTCCCAAAGCGTAGATAATGCCCGCTTCGATTCTAGTCGGTGCCGTGCGCTCGACTCCCATCTTTTCCGCAATGAGGTCCGCCGTCTTAAATCCAATGCCGTGGATCTCCGTTGCTAGACGATAGGGGTTCTCCTTAACTTTCTCGATCGCATCAGTTCGGTAGGTTTTGTAAATCCGAACGGCATGAGCCGTACCGACCCCATTGCTCTGTAAAAAGAGCATTATATTTTTAATCTCTTTTTGAGAGTTCCAACCTTCTACGATCTTTTTCTGCCTGACCCGGCCAATCCCTTGAATTTCAAAAAGACGTCTGGGGTTTTCCTCTATGACGCGTGGAACTTCGATGCCAAAGCGGTCGATGAGTCTATCCGCGTAAACGGCTCCGATCCCTTTGATGAGACCTGATCCTAAATACTTTCGAAGCCCTTCGACAGTCCCCGGAGTCGAAGACTCGTAGCGTGCGACTTGAAACTGTTCGCCAAATTTCTTGTTATTGACCCACTCGCCGTGAAGCTTGAGCGCTTCTCCCGGGTTCGCGGTAAAGGCGCCGACGACCGTAACTTTCTGTTTGCGATTTTCGGCATCGATCACGCCTACCGTCCATCCACTCTCTTCATTAGAGAAGATAGTATGGTCGTAGACGCCATTCAGTTCGGCTTCGATCATACCGTCGTGCGGGAGTGCGCTCCTCGTTGTTTAAAAGCCTTAAGTCCCAAAGCGTCTCGAGCCCGCTGCCGAACAGCGTTCGCATAAGCTTCGGCACGTTCGTAACCCGGTTCCATTTTTTTCCACATTTCAGAGGGATTTTTTATGTAGTGTTCGTAAGCTTCTTTTTTCGACCCAAACACTTTTTCGTGTTCCGCAATGAGATCCATCTTCGCATGGCCGTATCCGTAACCTTTACCACGCGTGAGACGTTCTCTCATGTAGTCGATGGCATCTTTGGATCCAAAAGACTGCAGAATAAGGAATAGGGGACAAGTCTTGGGATCTTTAGGATCGTCCAGTCCAAGACTATCGGTCTTGATCTCTTTAATCTTTTTTTCGATCTCTTTCTTGGTGCCAAACATGGGAATGTGGTTGTTGTAGCTCTTTGACATCTTCTTCTCTCCGTCGATGCCGATGAGCAGAGGAACGTCCTGAACCAAGGGAGCTGCCGCTTTGAGTACGGGCTTTCCTCCTACTGCGTTGTTAAACAAAGTTACAAAGTCGGTCTGATATTCCAAATGTTGCGCTTGATCTTTTCCCACCGGAACAAAGTCACTATCAAAGGTTACGATGTCAGCTGCCATCAACACGGGATAATAAAAGAGCCCGCCGTTTGGCTTTTTTCCATTTTGAATGGCGTCTTTGTAAGCGTGTGCTCGCTCTAACATTCCCACCGCTGCCACACAGCTTAGGTACCAGGCTACTTCTTGAATCTGTGGAAAATCACTTTGCAAAAAGATGGAGTTCGTCTCGGCTTGAAAGCCCATCGCGAAATAGGTAGCGAGACACGGGATTGTCTCTTCCCCCGGCTCCATCATTTTCTGCCGATCGGTTAGCCCGTGCCAGTCAGCACAAAAAAGCATTACTTCGTAAGCTGGGTTGATTGAGAATTCGATACTCGGCCGGACTGCCCCCATGTAGTTTCCTAAATGAAGGTCACCCGTAGGTTTAATGCCGGTAAGTACCCTTTTCTTCTGCGTTGCTGGAGCGGGGGACATGAATCTCCTTCCGACTTTCTGAGCGCCAAGGTCCCTTGACCTATCACGCCACATAATTCAAAGCGGTTGAGATTTTATCCGGCCCTTCCTGGATTAGCAAACGGTGCGTCTGGTGATTCGAAGGCGACGGATCTGGATTTTCAGCGCCTCGGGGGAGCCGGAGGCGACGGATTTGATCGACTTCCTAGCTGTTTACAGGGCTGCCACTGGGGAACAAACGAGAGGTTTGTGCCCGATTGAGCATCCAAGGTATCTAGGCCCCCGTTCAGGAATTCGTTATTTCCGACCCTGAGCCCCTTGAGGTCCATGTCGACTACGTAAACGGATTTTTCCCTGCATATTACCGACCGATAGTTATCGTTGTAAGATTGAACGAACGCAGAGGCCTGGTCACCTGGGTTGATCCCTTTCCCATTTTCCCATCGAACGGCTTTCGGGTTGCCTATGAAAGGTCCCAATCGGTAGCGAATATTGAGTTCGGCGGAGGTTTTTGGGCTTTTGATCATACCTCCACTATAAACCTGGCTGAAACCGGCCAAGAACATTCCGGCAGGCGGCGTAAACTGGACTTGAAACCGACAATACTTCATCCCGGCATTCCCGTCACTCTTAGGCGCTGAAGTTAGATTGAGTGAAAATCTATTAAAAATGATCGACAAGGAATTTCCATTTTTAACGACTTCGACATCGTGCTCGTCGCAAGCATTTCCCCCGGAATGCCAATCCCCCCAAATCGAATCTTCAGCGTGTCCGTTGAGACAGAGCAGGGCAAAGACCAAGAAAATTATACGCATCCATTCCTCCACCAACATTAATAGGGAGCAAGACTGAGGCCAAAAGGTAACCGGCGTCGTTACGCGCCTTTTGGCGCTTCTTCGTCGGTAACCTTCCGGCACCGGGGCCAAGAGGTGGAGTCAGAATGTCCTTTGGGAATGAGAGTGTGAACAGTATCCTTAATGACATGGATCTTGCGATTTTCCGTGCGATAAACCTTGCCGGCCGAACGGCCTGGGACCCTTTTTTCTTACTACTCTCCAACCGAACCGCCTGGTGGTGGGTCGCAGGCGCCATCACCCTAGTGGTGATCTG
>JBBQIT010000536.1:0-3034 GCA_038325205.1 Bdellovibrionota bacterium | reverse complement strand
CCTTGCGATTTGTAAGAAAATCATCGAAAGGCACGCTGGCAGAATTTGGGTCGAGTCCAAAAGACACCAGGGCAGTATTTTTCGATTCAGCATTCCAAAGCGAGTTGCCGATGGATTTACAAAATCTAACTGTGCGTAAACAAAAGAAGATTTAGGGATTTCTTGGGTCTTTGCCGAGCCTGGGGTATAAGCGGAAGTGGAGAGCGGATGACAGCGAAACACCAAATACTTCTTGTAGAGGATAATTCGGGCGACCAGAGACTAACGCTAGAAGCGCTTCGCAACAGCAGCGGGGCGGTTCATCTCAATATCGTTCAAGACGGCGTTGAAGCGATGGCTTTCCTCCATAAGGAGGGCAAATACGCCGATGCCCCCAGACCTACGCTCATTATTCTAGATCTAAATCTTCCTAGAAAGGATGGTCGTGAAGTTCTTGCCGAAATCAAGCGCGACCCTGAATTGCGACGTATTCCCGTCGTAGTATTGACCACTTCGAAGGCTGAAGAGGATATCAATAAGAGCTATGACTACCATGCCAACTGCTATATTACGAAACCGGTAGATTTGGACCGCTTTTTTGCGGTGGTCAAAGGGATCGAAGATTTTTGGCTGAAAATGGTAGAGCTTCCTCAATAGCGTTAGACGCTCGCGCGCCACTCTTTTTGTAGAGCCTCTTTTACAAATTCAAATTCTTTCTCGATGCGCTCGATAAGCGGAGTGTGATTCGTATCGAAAGCAGCGTCCATTCCCTGTCGCTCTAATCTTTCGCAATATTGCATCAAAGAGACCGCACCCAGATTCGCGCTGCTACCCTTTAATTTGTGTGCTAGCTTTTTTACGACCCTACCATCGGAACATTCGATGGCCTGGCGAAGCTGTGCGATCAGCGGAGGGGTGTTATCTATAAAAATATCGATGATTTCAGTAAGGAAATCGTCGTCAACGCTCTCATTTAAGGCTTGATAAGATTTTAGAACCTCGGTGTCCAAAGTGGGTTCAGCTTTGCGTTTGTCTTGCAGGGGAGCCAATACTCTTTCAAGCACTTTCTGAATATCTTCGAGCTTTACCGGTTTCGGCAAATAGTCATCCATCCCGGACGCAAGACACTTCTCTCTGTCGCCTTTTAGGGCGTGCGCCGTCATGGCGATGATAGGCGTTCGCCGATTCGAGCCACGTTCTGCACTTCGAATTTTCGAAGTAGCTTCAAATCCGTCCATTTCGGGCATTTGGCAATCCATCAAAATCGCGTCATAGCTGGTTCGTTCAGCAGCGGCTGCCGCTTGAACTCCGTTGGCCACTGTGTCTGTTTTAAAACCTAGACGGGTGAGCATCTGTACGGCGATTCGTTGGTTGACGAGATTATCCTCGGCAACAAGGATCAAACCAGAAATGGGTAGCACTTCTTTTTCTGAAGCGCTCGGACTGGAAATGGGAAGAGGAACCACCGGGCCTGCAGGTCTTTGGGCAAATTTCTTGCGCACTAAGCGGCCCAAGGTTTTGTACAGTTCGGTTTGCCGAATAGGCTTTCGAATAAATTCTACGCTATCTGGAAAAGTGGTATCTGGAGTAAACCCAGCGGGAACAATGACTAGAATTCGTGTGAGGTCGTCGGTGGTTTGAAGACCCATTTGGGTTAGCGTCTCTAAAGTTAAGCTAGCTCTCGTTGATAGATCGAGGATCAAAGCCGAGGGGACCTCACCACAGATTGCCTTTAGAGCGTCAGGGCCAATCATCGTAGGCGCTGGATAGGAAGTGGCAAGTCCGCCTCTTAGGATCAGCGCTTCCGATAAGCTCGTACAGACGTCATCGTCGTCAGACAGAATGGCAAATTTACGAAGCTCGAGATGGGAGTAGTGCGACGCCCAACTGGGCTGATCGGCGCTCTCTTTAGGAAGTCGAATGGTAAACCAAAACGTACTTCCCTGGCCAAGACGGCTCGTCACCCCAATCTCTCCGCCCATCATTTCGACCAGGCGTTTTGAGATCGCAAGCCCTAATCCGGTGCCTCCAAATCGACGGGTAGTTGAGCTATCCGCCTGGGAAAAAGATTGGAAAAGTTGGTCCATTTTGTCGGATTCAATTCCAATTCCGGAGTCCGATATTTCAAATTTAATAAGCGCCGTATCTCGATGATTTTCGAGTAGCTCGGCCCGAATAAGTACTTTTCCCTTTTCGGTGAATTTAATGGCGTTTCCGACGAGGTTCGAAAGAATTTGCCTGAGTCTCCAGGGGTCACCCCGCAACAATTCCGGAATTCTGGGGCTCACTAAATTGGAGAGGAGTACCGGCTTATTACGGATCTGCTCTGAAAACAGGTCCATCGTTTCTTCGATAGCACTTTGCAGATTGAAGGTAGTCACTTCAAGATTAACTTTTCCAGCTTCAATCTTGGAGAAATCGAGAATGTCGTTGATTAGCGTGAGTAACATCTCTCCTGATGTTCGGATCGTCTCGGTATACTCCCTTTGCTCTTCTGTGAGGCTAGTTTCTAAGAGAAGACTTGTCATGCCGATCACGCCGTTCATCGGAGTCCGAATCTCGTGACTCATATTGGCTAAGAACTCCGATTTTAACCTGGCTGCTTTTTCGGCAGTCTTTCTTGCTTCAACAAGCTCATTGATGGCATCGGTTACGATCACGACGCCAGTGGTTTCTCGTCCGGCTTCTTGAAGAGGATGCAGCGCCCACCGCAAGTGAAGGGGAGAGCCATCGGCCAACGGGAAAATATCGTCAGAATTGGAAAGGGCTTTTCCTTTTAGAGCATCGGAAAGGATGGGTTTCCATTTGCTCGCAAGTTCGGGAAGTACTTCCAAATGATTCTTTCCAATAATGTCTTGATCAAAGAGACCGTAGTCGGTCAGCCATTTTTTGCTATGCGTGACGTAATTCAGATTACGATCGACGACTGCCATGGCGATGGGGGCCTCAGAAACAATTCTGAAAAGTCTTTGTCGCTCTTGTTGGAGCGCTTTTTCCATCTGGGTACGGTCAGTGATATCGACCGAAATTCCGATAACTCCTGAGGCGTTTCCTG
>JBBQIT010000535.1:0-3064 GCA_038325205.1 Bdellovibrionota bacterium | reverse complement strand
CCTAATAATCGTTGCGCCAATAAATTTTCGGGAACGAACTGTATGACTCTCCCAAGTTCGGTGCGCGCTTCGGAGTAGCGTTGCTTATCGATCAGACATTTGGCTAGCGTCACCCTACCCGCGTGGAAATCGGGATTGTGACTTAACCCTTCTCGACAAATATCGATCGCTTCGTCGACTCTGCCCAATCGTCGGTAGGCGTCGGCCAATGGGGCAAACACTCGACTCGTAGGATCTTCTTGATAGCGTCTTAGGTACTCGCGAAAGTACGGCGGAAAATTATCGTAAATGCGCCCCAGTGCATCTCGCACTCGATTTTGACGCGCTGATTTTTCAGACGGTTTTTCAGGTCCCATGCAGTTGGTTCATCATAATTCGCGCGTTGGTTTATGAAAAGGGCTAAGTCTCACTCGTCGCGTCGCGAAATAACTTCTTTGAGAAGAGATAGATAAAGACGATGACCAAAGTACTCTCTAAGGTCACCCATTCTAACCAGGTAGGCCTGATACAAGTTTTATAGAGGGGTGGTAGCACCCGCCCCAGCCACTCTTGAAGAAGGATCAACCGTTGCCAAGCCTCCTCGCAACACCACCCCAGTCGTTCGCCCACTCCTACTGGCAGAATCCCCAAAATTAGCGGTAAGAAAAATCCGCACGGGATAAGCCACAGCTCCCACAGCCAAGAGAGCAAAATATTATGCAAAGGTGCCGACCAAGACACTTTCGCAAATAAAAAAGCGGAGAGTGGCCACGCCAAAATCGGGAGACAGGTCGCTCCTATCAAATAAAGGCGAAGCCTTCCTGTAAATTTTGTCTCGTTAAGAACACCCGCCGTGAGCGCTGTTCCGAATCCACTTAGAAAAAAACTGGGGCTATCCGCTAACCAAGGTTGCCAAATTAAAAGCAAAGCGACAGTCGTGGTCGTCAGTTGCAACGTCGAACAATGGATCCGGCGCCATCGCAAAATCAAAACAGAAACCGCCATCACAAAGGTTCGAGCGATAGGCGGAGCGCCTCCGGACAAAACGACAAGAAGGCCCGCGGCTAGCGTCGGTAACGATTCACACCAAAAAGGATAGGCGCGCTTAATCGCTTGAGGAAGCCACCGCCAGAAGAATGAGAAAAATAGTTTCTGCAGCGACATCACCGCTAGCAAAAGACAAGTCACATGCTGACCACTCAGCGCCAATATCGCAGCCATTCCCCCTTCGCGAAACAAGTCGCGAAGGGATTCGGGAAGTCCCGAGAGGTCTCCCATCCAAACCGCTTTTTCAAAAGCGAGTAACCCCGGGGTTTTCGCTCCGACTTTACTTAACCACGAAGCAAAGCCCTTACGAAATTGATGATCCCAAGCGCTGCTTTCGCCATCCAACACCAAACGCTGCTTAGGTCCGCCCAAGTTCACTCGGGGAGGAGCCCACTGCCAAAGCCCATCCTGGAAGCGTCCAGGGTTTCTTAGGGGGGGCACACACCGCATGGGTCCGGAAATCCTCACTCGACGTCCAAAATCTAGGCCCTTCCCCTTTCTCAAAAAGACACTTCCGCCGAAGCGCACCCACCCGCCTTTTTCGTTTCGGACTTCAGGATCTTCAAAAGGAAATCGCCCCCAAGCCTCCTCTCCGATGGTTCCCCTCATTACCGCATAGGCCTGCCGGTGCCCCCTTTCCCGGTCGGCGCACCAATCAACAGCCGCTTCTCGTAATTCTCTTTCCGAAGCTAGACGGACCCATGCCACTAGGATTAAAAGACTATATGAGACCCATTTCATGGGTAGCCCACGATGCAAGCCCCAAGCCTGTCTCGAGGCGCTTGGCAGGTAGCAGCAACCAAGTGTTGGGCCCCCAAACAAATTCTTGACTATATAAGCTAAACTGCAATATTTACGAACCTTACTAATTTTAGTTGGAGAATCCGTGTACGCAGTAATTAGAACAGGCAGCAAGCAATACAGAGTCGAGCCAAACGTAGAACTTTTAGTGGAAAAGCTTCCGGTTGAGGCTGGACAAGCTGTGGAAATAACGGACGTGCTCCTCTAGTCGGACGGCACATCGGTCTCGGTCGGCACCCCTTTGGTTCCGGTCACGGTCCATTGCATTTGTGTCGCTCAGGAAAAGGGAGACAAACTTCGTTCGGTGAAATATCGCCGACGTAAAAATTCCCGTCGTACTTTCGGCCATCGCCAAAACTACACGCGACTTTTAGTTCAAAAGTTTGAGAGAAAGGGCAACTAATGGCTCATAAAAAAGCAGGCGGAAGTTCCCGAAACGGTAGAGATAGTCAGGGCCAGCGCCTTGGTGTGAAGCGTTTTGGCGGCGAGTACGTAAAAGCCGGAAATATCATTGTTCGCCAACGGGGAACGCAGTTCCACCCTGGTTTGAACATGGGGACGGGCCGTGATTGGACCCTTTTTGCCCTGGTCGCCGGTCGAGTGAAGTTTGACCGTATGGATAAGACCCGCAAACGCATCAGCATTATCCCTGTAGTAGAAACGGCTCCAGCAACAGCTGCGACAGCCTAGTCTCCTAATAGAGACTCTCCCTCATTTCCTCATGGACTTCGTAGCCGTAGGTGTGGGATTAACCACGTCGACGGATATAGTGTTATGAGTGATTTATGGCTTTAATAGACGAAGTAGTAATACGCCTCTTTGCAGGCGCTGGCGGAAACGGATGCATTAGCTTCCGAAGGGAAAAGTACGTCCCGCGTGGCGGACCCGACGGCGGTAACGGCGGCTGGGGCGGCTCTATCTTTCTTCAAGCCACTCGAAACAAAACAAGCCTTTTAGATTTTAAATATCGCCCCAAATTTGAAGCCGATCGCGGTCAGCACGGCATGGGAAGCGATTGTGACGGCCGTGGTGGAGAAGACTTAGTCATCTCCGTTCCCATGGGTACCATGATCTATAACGAAGAGACGGGCGAACTTTTGGAAGATCTGATCGACGACGACCAGATTTACTTAGTCGCAGAGGGCGGACGTGGGGGACGAGGCAATCGAACGTTTACCACGTCAACGATGCGAGCTCCTCGCATTGCGACTCCCGGCCAACCCGGAACCGCAGTCAC
>JBBQIT010000534.1:0-3079 GCA_038325205.1 Bdellovibrionota bacterium | reverse complement strand
GCATTGAACGGTGCTCGTTAAGTAAGTGACCGGTAGAGAGTTGGGTTTTTATTTCGATGGCGACTTCGAAGTTTTTTTTCTTTGTTTGAATTTTGGGTTTGGGGGCTTACGGTCTCTGGGTTTGGGGCGGGCAAGAGGCGTGTTTTCCGTCTGGAACAAAAAAAAACGGGTATTTCGTTAAATCTTAGAGGAGACCTAGGCACCTTTCGGATTAGTGGCAGAAGCCGGCGTTCATAGCGCCGGAAGCAGGACGGCGATCAGAGTCGCTGATTTGGAAGTTCATGACGGGCTCACACTTCGTGGTTTGGGCCGCTAACTGCCCTTCGAATTGGCCTTGAGAAGAAGCAAATTGATAGCGAGGAACGCCTCCCTGTCTCGTAAAGAAACCAGAAATGGGCTCCTCACTTTTGCCATTTACAAAAAAGCCGTTGAACCGAATCTTCTGGTCGGCCTTACCGTGCTGGAAGTAGCCCTGCGGGTTCACATCAAAATAGACATCCAGGTAGTAGTCCCCAGCGCCAAAGGTCTCATGATAGCGGTAGGCTTTAAGGGTTGTGGCCGAAAAGGCATAACAAAGACACAACGTTGGTATCCAACTACGAATTAATTTTGAGGCGGTCGATTCCACTATTTCTCGCTTAATCTCTTTAAAACACCAGACCTGGCCTTTGGCTAGGCCCGGTAAAGGAGCCGCAAGATAGCAAATTTGACCTACTACAATCAATGCGATTATTTTTGGCGACAAATCGCCGTAAATAGGGATAATAACAACCTATTTCTACTGGGGCGTCGTCAAGCGGTAAGACACTGGACTTTGAATCCAGGATTCGGAGGTTCGAATCCTCCCGCCCCAATGAAAATCCTTAAGGGTTAATCCATAGGGCTTAATCCTTAATCTAAAACCGCTCCGGTCAGATCCCAGGCTAACTCACTCCCAAACTTGGAAAATCTTCCCTCATCAACTGCGTCACTAAATCCTCAAAGCCTTTTAGGTCCATTGGCTTTGAGTAATAGCGCGACACTGCGTTGACTCCCGGAGTCGGGCCTGGGTAGTCGGTGATTCGGCTGGAAGCGCTCAGCATGATGACAGGAATTTTGGAGCACGAAGGGTCGTCTTTCAGACGATCTAGAATCTCATGGCCATTAATTTTCGGCAGGCCAACATCAAGAAGAATTATTTGCGGCAACTCTTCGTCCGCCTCACGTTGGAGAAGATGCTTTAAAACCATTTCGCCATCAGTACACCACGTAAAGCGGCCCTGAAACCCATTCTCTTCAAAAAGAGTCATGAGCAGCTTTGCGTCAGGAGTAGAGTCTTCCGCGAGTAAAATTCTAGGGCCGGGCTGAGACGTCATAAAATTCCGTAAGGTGTCAGTATATTAAACACGATTTAGCAACAAACTGTCATTAGGAAAGCCGCCTCTTAACGTAGAGCTCGTCCCCATGTTAGATTGTGATGTGTACTTTCGCGAGAATGAAACTTCGTATTTTATTTTGCTGAAATTTGCTCTGCTAAGTTGCGTTACGCTACTTTCCGTCGTGCTGTTCCAAGGGCTAGCGCTTCCCTTTTCTAATCCACAGCACATCGTTGGGCCCGCGACACTCCTTCATTATCTCCCGGCAAATAATCTTTACCGGTATTTGGCGATGGTACTTTTTCCCGCAATGGCCGTGTTAGCTTGGCCTATGAATCTCTCGGCCCAAAAACTTTCTACCGTTTCGACCCTATCTCCGCGGATCGAATACGGTCTACGCTTGGGGCTTTTAGGTTGGGCTTTTGTTTCGGCTTTCCAACTCCTCTTTCTCGAATCGCCTCCCGGGGCCCTTGATCTCTTTCACGAGGGAGAGCGGCTGGCGGGGGCCTATCAATGGATGGCCACTCATCAACTGTGGACTCGTGCCTTCTACAGCCACGGAGTATTGCGCAGTGGGCTTCTCACAGCTTTGGCGTGGGGAAGTCATCCCAGCATTGGAATGGATAGGATCTTAAGAGCCTTGGTATGGGCTATGGTTCCCCTAGCGTTCTGCACATTTCTTTTTTCGCTGCTTCGCGTGATGGCCGTTTCCCGAGGGAAAGCGGCGGCCAGTCGTCTGATACTTTTGCTTTGGGTGTTACACCTTGTCGCCGACAGGCATTTTGAGCTTCTGTTCGATCGGGATGTAGTCTTCTTAGGGGGCGCAGCCATTTGGCTTTGGACGCTAACCACTGAGCGACGTTCTGTCTCTTTTCTCGCAGGAATCTTTATTCCTCTTACTTTGGCCTATGCGATTGATCGGGGTTCTTATTTGTGTCTTGCCACCGCTCTGGGCTTTGCCGCTGAAGGTTACGCCACTCATTTTTCTAAATCCTGGCGAAGGTGTCTCTCGTTTTGGTTCTTGGGCATTCTTACTGCCCTTCTCTTTGGTTTTTATTGCGTTGGTAAAACGGAATCCCAGGCCTTCATTAAACAATTTTTGTTTCAAGCGCGTTTCCGCGATTACTATTATAGCGATCGGTATCCGAGCTTTAGCCTTTCCTCCTGGAGATACTCGCTTCCGATTTTATTTATCTCTGCGGAAGTCTCTTTTTTTGTAGCCGTCATCCGCTCCTACCGAAGCCAAGCGCGCTCCAAAGAAGCGGCGGTGCATGCTTTCCTGGTGGGAGCCGCCTTTTTCTTTTTCCGAAGCGCTTTTGCCCAACTCAATCCCAATCACATAAAATACGCTTCTGCTTTTGCCTTTTTTGGGCTGGGCTACGTAGCTTGGTTATTTTGGGAACAGACCGCATCGCGGACCAAGCGTGATGGAGTCGTGGCCTTAGTAACGATTGCGATCTGTTTCGGATTTGTTCAAGCGACCGAGTGGTATCGAACACCTCAGACGTTCTCCCAATCGGTGAATAGGTGGCGACACCAGCAAAAACAATCGGACGTGGCGTTTCTTAATGAAAATGAGAGTCGTGTGGTTGAAGCGCTGGCTCCTTTGGTAAAAGCGCAGCCTTGCCTATTTATCTTTCCCGATGAACCCGCCTGGTACTATCTTTTGAGAAAGCCCTCTTGTACGAAATACTTAATGACCTCGCTGGGAGGGGCCCAAGACT
>JBBQIT010000533.1:0-3086 GCA_038325205.1 Bdellovibrionota bacterium | reverse complement strand
GGATTGAGCCCCAACTCGAGAATCGGAAATGATGATTTAATTCCTATCCTTCAGTGGAAAGCGCGAGTGCTTTGCCTAAAGTCGATAGGACGCGGAGACACCGTGGGCTATGGCCGGACTTACAAAGCCAAACGCAAAGAGAAGATAGCGATCGTTCCGATCGGATATGCCGACGGATATCCAAGATTATTGAGCAATCACGGCTTTGTGCTAATTCACGGTAAAAGAGTTCCCATTCGCGGCCGCGTCTCAATGGATTTGGCTGCCGTCGATTGCTCGAATCTCTCAGGAGTTCGCGAAGGCACTGTCGTCACTCTGATCGGACAAGACGGCAAAGAGACCATTACGGGATGGGATGTCGCCCAGTGGGCAGAAACCATTCCCTATGAAGTCTTCTGTGGAATTAGTTCTCGAGTCCCCAGAATCTATTTCGATTGATTATTGAAACTTCGACAAGTGAGAGTTCCGTACTGAAGTCCAGCTTACCGATTGTTCGGGAAAAGCTTTCTTCAGCAGGAATTCAGGAAGCGCGTCGGAGCCTTCGACTTTCACGCCGAACTCCCCCACCGTCTTATCTGACTTGTGGCCTCGTTCGAACACCACTCCATTCGGCCAACCCAAGTTACCGAGATAAGTGTTTTTAAGCACTTCAAGTTCAGAGTTTGGTTCTCCGAGAGCGTAGGGACGCGTGTCGACGAGATAAACCGGGATCTTGGGATTTAAGCGTTTGAAAGTCCCCAGGTAGCCATCTAGGAGTCGACAGGGAGAGCAGTGCTTTCCGGACTCTTGAATAGCGAGTTTCCCTTCAGGAATAAGGAGCTTGCCCTTGTCGGTGATGGGCCCTTTGACGAGACCTTTTGTCGATGTGAGCGTGTTATTTTCTTCCGAAATTAAAATCTCTCCGGAAACTTTTCCCATAGGTAACTTACTGGCGTCCACAGGAGTGATGAGGTCACCATCGCCTTTACGCCATAATTTTCTTTTTTCATCTACAGGATAAAAAAAGAGCTCTTCTTTTTTGATGGTGCTCGAAAAGAGAAGCACCACGGTGTCGTTGCGTTCTTCCGCTAGGCGCGCTTCCAATTCGGTGACGGAATGAATGCTGTCGTCAACCGCCAGGACATCGTCGGCTATCTCGTTAGCATTTTCCTCCGTAAGAATAGCTTTTTGGTTTCGACGCTCACTCTTGATCCAGAGAGTGTAAAGCTTGCCATTCACTCTCATAGTGTAAGCGCAGCCTTTAGCAGAGCAAACCGTCGCAGTCCAACCCAGCTCTTCCGCTTCAAGATCTGCTTTGGAAATGGAATATTTGTTGTGGAGTTCGGCTTCGGTGAGCAGAGCAGTGTTAACTTGCTGGGTAGCCCATTCCTTTAATTGCTCGTTCGCCTTTAGAAGCTGACTTGGGGACAGACGACTTTTTTTGTCCGGAGGTGGTTCAGCAAGCGAACTCGATCCGACAATTCCAATAAAAAAAATGAGAAGAAGCTTTGCCATAGCGGCTGTGCGCATTTTTCGATCTCCTATTACCAACGATATATTTCGATTAGTGTCTGAATGGAAAAATGGCAAACATAAAATGACAATATGCGGCTAAGTGCGTTGTTTTTGCGTTCAATGGGGTCCGGGAAAATCTTTTATTTCAGGCTGGCGACTGGGGCTAGATACATGGTGCGTTCGTGAATGCCCAATTGAATGAGGGTGAGATCGTCTTTCAATTTGGTTTTAAGGAGGTGTCGATCGATTAGGCCCATGAGTTCGTTCTGAAGCTCACGGGGGGTCATCATGTCCTTTGCGGCCAAGATCTGAATGATTCTGGCCTCAACATCACCTTGCAAAGGGGCCTGTAATCCGTCGGTATGAAGAATAAGAAGATCTCCGGGAAGAAGACGAAATGTATTTTCCTGAAAATGGTTGGTTTCGCTACTTCCCAGGGACGGAGCGGAAGCTAAGGGTAGTATTGGTTTTTCTCCCGCTCGCCAGAGCAGAGGCTTCATCTGCCCTGAGATGGTGTACTGAAAGGTAAGAGAACTACGATCTAAGACTCCGTAGAATAACGAAAGAGGCTCCACGGTTTTCTTATGAGTTTGACGAATCTCGTGATTGAGATACTCCACAAAACTTTTCGAATCAGGGAAGCGATCTTTCATTTCGTCCAATCGAACTTTTAATAAGACTGAGAGCAATGAGGCAGCCATGCCGTGGGTTTTGGAATCGGCTAGCAGAATTCCAAAACGCTTTTTGTCGCCATACTCAAAAATGTCGTAGTAGTCACCGCCAGGCCCGGCGGCCGGCAGATATTTGGTCGCAATCGAAATGCCAGCAATTTCGGGAGCGACTTTGGGGAGAAGGGATTGCTGAAGCGCTCCCGCTAAGTCCACGTTCTTTTGAAGCTGAGTTACTAGCATTTGCGAATGTTCAGTAAGCTCATCGCAATGCCGGCGCAGATTACGAACTTCGGCCTTTAGCGTCTGAAGTTGGAGCTTATTTTTTCGGTTTTGAATAGCCTGTTGAAGCGAAACCCAGAAAGTATTCTCCCAAGCTTCTAGGAGCCAGAGCTCATTTTTTTCGGGGCGCCTTAATATTTCGGGGAGAATATCTTCGCTCTGCAGCCATTTTTGCGAGACAACGATTGCGATCCAGGCCAAGGGCCATCTCTCTTTGATCGATTCTAGGTGGTCTATTTGTGATGATTTCGAGGGCGCGTAGGCAATGAGATCATACTCTCCACGCGTAGGAAGCTTTTTAACCGCATCAAAGGAGATCGCGTTGGCGAGCAAGGCCTTAACGAGGTCTTTACTAGGTTCAATTCCTATAAATAGGAGGTTCATCAATGGCTGTGTAAAGTCTCGGGTTCGTGATGAGCGGTCTTGTCTGTCTCTTTGGGAACTTCTTTCCCCATGTCGCGTTTGATTTTCGCTTCAAGCAAACCAACTCGACGCCGTAGGGCGCGATTTTGTACGTACAGCGCCAGCAGCTCGACGCTGCAGAGCACTCCGCACACCATCATTCCAATGAGAATGCTGGTTAGCACGACAAATCCTAGCGGAATAGGAAGGCTTTGGTAGTACGACCCTAAACTAATGGTG